>CAMLLJ010000054.1 GCA_946480845.1 uncultured Gemmatimonadota bacterium | reverse complement strand
TGTTGGCGCCGAGGCCGATGACGCGGTCGGAGCTGATGCCGCGGAGCTGGCGGTGGATCTCCTTCATGGGGATGCCGGACCGGAGGGCCAGGCTGATCAGCCGGCCGATCGCCTCCACGTCCGCCATGAGTGCGCCGCCCGCCTTGCCGAGGCTCATGAAGACCTCGAAGGGCTGGCCCTTGTCGTCCTCGGTGATGTTGACGTAGAGGGTGCCGAGCGGCGTGTCGATGCGCCGGGTGGTGCCCCGCAGCATCTCGGGGCGGGAGCGCTTCTGCCGCCGGTTGAGGTTCTCCGCCTCGAGGTCGTGCACGATCCGGCGCAGGCGGCCCAGCTCCGACTGCGCCTCGGCCAGCTCGCCACGCAGGTCGGCCTCGGCGGCGCGCGAAGCCTCGCCGCCCGCCACGACGGACGTCGCGAGGTCCGCGCGCGCCTCGGCCTTCCCGCTGGACGCGGCCTGCTCCTGCACCTTTTTCGCCGTGCTGCCGGTGGAGAGCACCTGCATGTCCCGGCTCCCGTCCCGGTACACCGTCACGCCCTTGCAGTTGAGGCTGTAGGCGAGGCGGTAGATCTCCTCGACATACGCCTCCGAGGCGTCGTGCGCGAAGTTGCAGGTCTTGGAGATCGCGCTGTCGTTGTACTCCTGGAACGCCGCCTGCATCCGGATGTGCCATTCCGGCTTGATGTGGTTGGCGGTGACGAACACGCGCTGCCACTTCTCCGGCACCTCGGGGAAGCCGATGTGCCCCGACTCGGCGATGCGCTTCATCAGGTCCTCGGAGTACCAGCCTTCGCGCTTCGCGATCTCGAGGAAGTCCTCGTTCACGTCGGGCATGAGGACGCCGGCCTGGTTGCGCATGAACGCCACGGCGAAGAGCGGCTCGATGCCCGAGCTGCAGCCGGCGATGATGGAGATCGTGCCGGTGGGCGCCACCGTGGTGACGTTGCAGTTGCGGAGGCGCTTCATGGGGCGGATCCGCTCGCCATCGGGCCCGCGGGCGCAGGTCTCGTCGGGGCCCCAGATGCTCCGCTCCCACTCGGGGAACGGCTTCCGCACCGCGGCCAGGCGCTCCGACTCCACCTTGGCTTCGTCGTCCACGAACTTCTGGACCTGGCGGCCCAGCTCGACCGCCTCGTCCGAGTCGTAGGGTACGCCGAGCTTGATGAAGAGGTCGGCGAGCCCCATCACGCCGAGCCCGATGCGGCGGATCCGCTGGGCGAGGTCGGTGATCTCGGGGAGCGGGTACTGGTTGGCGTCGATGACGTTCTCGAGGAAGTGCGTCGTCAGGTGCACCACCCGGCGGAGGTGGTCCCAGTCGATGGCGCCGTCCTGTACGAAGGCCCCGAGGTTGATCGAGCCGAGGTTGCACACGTCGTAGGGGAGGAGCGGCTGCTCCCCGCACGGATTGGTGGCCTCGTAGGCGCCCAGGTGGGGCACCGGGTTGTAATAGTTGGCCCGGTCGATGAAGAAGACCCCCGGTTCGCCGGTCTTCCAGGCGCCGTGGATGATCCGGCCCCAGACGTCGCGCGCCTTGAGCCGGCCGGTCACGGCCCGCGTCTTCGGATGCAGGAGGTCGTACTCGGTATCGGCCTCGACCGCCGCCATGAAGGCGTCGGTGACCGCCACCGAGATGTTGAAGTTCGTCACCTTGGTGATGTCGTCCTTGCAGGTGATGAACTCCATGATGTCCGGGTGGTCCACGCGCAGGATGCCCATGTTGGCGCCCCGCCGCGTGCCGCCCTGCTTGACGACGTCGGTGGACGCGTCGAAGAGGCTCATGAAGGAGACGGGGCCCGAGGCCACGCCCATCGTCGAGCGCACGATGTCGTTCTTGGGCCGGAGGCGCGAGAAGCTGAAGCCCGTGCCGCCGCCCGACTGGTGCACCAGGGCCATGGCGCGGAGGGTGTCGTAGATGCCGCTCCGGCCGTTGGAGAGCGCATCGTCCACCGGCAGCACGAAGCACGCGGAGAGCTGGCCGAGCGGGCGGCCGGCGTTCATGAGCGTGGGCGAGTTGGGCATGAAGAGCCGGTTCGCCATCAGGCCGTAGAAGGCCTCGGCGACTTCTTCCACGGCCCCTTCGGAGGCACCGTAGGCGCGATCCGCCTCGGCGATGGTGCGGGCGACGCGCCAGAACAGGCCCTCGGGACCTTCGGTCGGCTTCCCTGCCTCGTCCTTCACGAGGTACCGCTTTTCCAGTACCGTGATGGCATTGGGCGACAGCGAAACCGGTTCCCGGGGTGCCTGGGAATTCATGCGCGTGATCTCCGACTTCGGAATGAAAGAGCGAGCCCGGTGCGCGGACCGCGGCACCAGGAAGAGGGGACGCCTATCGGTTCTGCGTTGAGAGTGCTGCGCTGACGACCTGCGGCCTGGAACCCGCCTCCGTGCGACGCGCCGATGCGTTCACCGAACGGGAGCGCAAAGTAGGCGCAATCGAAGTCGGACACAATACGCGCGAAAATGCCGCAGCGGCGCGGAAAATCGATCCCCACATCACAAAGCTGTCACCATCGGATAGCGACCCGACCGGTGCGCCTCCGCCTGCCCCACGTAATGGCGCCAGGTCTCCGCAATCCGGGCGCGCAGCACCGCGTCCACCGGCCGAACGATCCGCCCCGGCACCCCCATCACCAGCGACCCTGGCGGGACCTGCATCCCCTCGGGGATTACCGCGCCGGCCGCCACCACGCTCCCCCGCCCGATGGTCACGTGGTTGAGCAGGACGCTGCCCATGCCGATCAGCGAGTCGTCCTCGACAGTGCAGCCGTGCAGGATCACCCGATGGCCCACCCCGACCCGCTCGCCGACCCGGCAGGGGACGCCCTCGTCCACGTGCACGACCGACCCGTCCTGGATATTCGAATCGGCGCCGATCGAGATCGGGGCCATGTCGCCGCGGAGGACGGAGGTGTACCAGACGCTCGCCCGCGGGCCCAGGGTCACGTCGCCCAGCACCACGGCGGTGGGCGCGATGAACGCGGTGGGGTCGACGCGCGGCGTCACGGCGCCGGCCGGACCTCGATCTGGGTCCAGGCGACGAGGGGCGATCCGCCCTTCCGGGCCGGCTCCCACGACAGCCGGCGCACGAACGCGGCCGCGGCGCGGTCGAAGGCGACGCTGCGCGAGAGGCGAAGCGGCCGGACCGCCAGGGTCCGCCCATCCGCCGACACCTGCACCCAGAACGTGGTGCCCCGCTCCGGCGTCGCGCCGGCCGGCGGCGTCACGAACGGCGCCTCGCCCGGGCGGGGACGCTCGTCGAAGCAGTCGGCGGCGTTGTAGGCCGCGCCCGGCTCGCAGGCGCCGGCGCGGCGGCGGATGCCCGCGCCCAGCCGGGTGAGGGCCGGCGAGAACTCCAGCGTGTCGCCAGGGGTGATCATGACGGTATCGACGTGGAACTCGTGCTGCGGGGCGAGCACCGCCACTTCGTGGCGACCGGCGGGCAGCACGGTCACGGCGGCGATCAGGTTCTCCTCGTCGATCTGCACCGTCGAGCCCGCCGGGATGCCCCGCAGCCGGATCGCCCCGCTGTCGCGAACCGGCGCCGCGGGGCGCGGCGGCGGCGTGACCGTCGCGGCGAGCGACGCTGCGGGTGCCCCGCCGCCGGCCGCCTCCTCCGGCACCGTGGCCGGCGGCGCGCCGGGCGGCGCGCCAGGCGATACGGCGTCCGATCCCGCGCCGGTATCGGTCGTGGTGCTTGGCGCGCCGGCCGATGAGTCGGAACGCGCGGCGACCGGTGCGGGCGCGGTGAGCGGCGTCCCGGCGAAATAGAGGTACCCGGCCGCCACGACGCCGACGAGCCCGGCAGCGGCCACCCAGGGCCAGACCGGCCGGCTCCGCTGCTGGAGCACCGGCGAGCGCTGGGCCACCCGTCGGGGCGCGACCGCCGGCGTGGCCGGCAGTGGCGTGTGGGGCGGAGGTGCCGGCGGCGCCGGTGGCAGCGTCGGGCCGGTGACCACCGTGGGTGCGGCGGCCGGCGTGCGCGGCGTGGCGACCGCCACGAGAGTGGGCGCGGAGTTCGCGCCACTGCGCAGCCGAAGCGATCCCGGCGCCGCGACGATGTCCTCCTGCAGCTCGGCGACCAGGTGCTCGCAGCTCTGGTAGCGCTCCCCGGGGTCCTTCGCGAGCATCCGCCGCACCACCTCGAAGAGCCGGCGCTCGTCGGCCGACGTGAGCGTGGGGAGCGGGAGCGGCTCGGTGATGTGCTTGTAGCCGATCGAGAAGCTGTCCTCGCCGTCGTACGGCACGTGGCCTGCCAGGCACTGGTAGGCCACGACGCCGAGGCTGTAGATATCGCTCCGGCCGTCGGTATTCTGGGCCCGCGCCTGCTCGGGACTCATGTAATGCGGCGTTCCGATGGACATCCCGGTGCCGGTGAGCTTCTGCGCGCTCGCGGCCTTGGCGATGCCGAAATCGGTGAGCACGCTCTGCCCGAACTCGTCGAACATGATGTTGTCGGGCTTGATGTCGCGGTGGACGATCCCCCGCCGCGCCGCATAGCCGAGGGCGGAGCCGGCCTCGATCAGCACCCGGCGGATCTCCCCCGGAGCGAGCCGGCGCCGCTCGGCGAGGATGGCCGACAGGGAGCCGCCGCGGAGGAACTTCATGACGAAGTAGATGACCCGGCCCGACTGCCCGACGCGATAGATGGGGATGATGTTGGGATGCTCGAGCTGCGCGCTGAGCCGCGCCTCGCGCTGGAACCGCTCGACGAAGTCGGCGTCGAAGGCCAGGGTGAAGGGCAGCACCTTCACCGCCACCTCGCGCTCGAGCTGGAGGTCGCGGGCCCGGTAGACGAGCGCCATGCCGCCGCGGCCCAGCTCGGCGAGGATCTCGTACTCGGCGGCCAGCGCCTCGCGCACCATGTCGAGGTCCGTGACCTCCCCGCCGGCCACCGCCCGCACGGGCGTCGTCGCCGAGAGATCGAGACCGCAGGATGGGCAGAAACGGGAGTTGCCGGGGACGTCGCTTCCGCAACGGGAGCAGCGCATGCGTCGAAGCTACCGGGCGGCGCTTCCGCGAGTCAAGCCGAGGTCCGCGGCGAAGGGACGCTTCCGCCGTGCGGAACGCAAAACCCGCCGCCCGTTGCGGTGCGCCCGATCGCGCGCGCACCGCCAAGTGCCCCCGCCGCAACGCGCTCCGGCATTCCCGAGGGGACGCGGCGCGATTGGCACACCCTGTGCAATACCTGGCAGTCGCGGCGCCGTTGCCGCACCCCTCCGCCACGGAGCGCCAGGTGATACCGAACCACACGATCGCGTTCAGCCAGCAGAAGCTGCGGAGCGCCCTCCGCCGTTCGGCGCAGCAGGAGCCGGGGCTGACCTACGGCTTCGTCATCCACGCCCGCCGCCGCGGCACGCGGGCGGCCCTGGGCGTGATCACGCTCGGCGGTGAAAGCCTGGTGCTGACGTCGGGGCTGATCGCGGGCCTCGCCGGCCGGCAGCTCAAGCTGTTCGGCAGCGCGCCGATCAGTCTGGTGCAGGGCAGCGCCGTGTCGGGGGCGGCGGAAACGTCGGATGGGCGCGGCGACCTGCCGCTGGCCTCGGTGATGATGCAGGTGGAGGGAATGACCGACCCGACGGCGGCCCAGCAGCGCGTCGAAGTCGAAGCGAAGGTGATCGCGGATTCGCTGGTGCAGCCGCTCGTGGTGCTGACCACGGCGCGCCCGGCCTCCTGGCCGGCCTGACCTAGCGCTCGACGACCTCGAACTGGTGCTGCCGGCGGTCCTTCCGCCCGGCCGCATCGGAGATGGTCACTTCGAGCGTGTAGGTCCCGGGCTTGAGCCGGTCGAGGGCAATGGCGCGCTGAACGCCCGGATCCTCATCGGCGCGCTCCTGGAACTTGACGCTGATCGCCGCACCCCCGCCCCCGAAGATCTTCTTCAGCAGCCCCCCGCCGCCCGACCCGCGCTTCACCTGGACCTGGGTGGTGTATTCCTCGCCCGCGGCGATCCCCCGCACTTCATAGTAGAGCCGGAGCTCGTCGCTCGGCCGGTACGCGCCGAGCGGGTTGAAGTACACGGTGTCCCGGCCAGCGGGCTGCCAGGTCAGGTTGGCGACTTGCGCGCCGAGGACGAGATCGCTCAGCTGGGGCAGCGACGCCGCTCCCGCGCCGACCCGCACCGTATCGGTGGGCAGCACGATGCCGGCGTCCTCGCCCTGCTGGAGCGCGAGGCGGTAGGTGAGGTGGCCAGGCGGCACGCTGACCGGGACGCGCCCGAGCAGGTGTTCGCGGGCCGGCACCGCGGCGGCGGCGACGAACCGGCGGGTGGTGTCGAGCGACGCAACGACGCGCCCCGAGTCGTCCAGCGCGACGAACCGGAGCCGGATGCTGTAGAGGACGCCCCGGCTCACCGGCACCGGCTCGAGGCTCGACCCGGGGATCGCGTAGGTGAGCTGCAGCAGCGACCCGGTGGAGTCGCGGCCAACGGCGAGCACTTCGGTGCGCGCCGTCAGTTCCTTGCCGAAGCGCAGCCCGTGGCTGTCGGTGGTGGTTCCCAGCCTGATGCTGGCGCGGCCGAGGCGGCGCTCGTCCGCCTGGTAGCGCGCGGCGCTGGCGGGGCCCACCCGCTGCAGCCGGCCGTACATCGGCGAGAGCGCCTCGCGCGACAGGAGGAGGCCGGCGGCCCGGGCATCGAGCGCCTCGGCGTCCTCCTGCCCCGAGGCCTGGAGCCGCACCGCGCCGGAGAAGCCGAGCACGTCGAAGAGGCTCTCGACCAGCTTGTAGTCCTGCACGTCCTCGCGCGCGATGAAATGGAAGACCAGGTCGCCGTCGGGCCGGCTGTAGCGCCAGGACTCGTTGGCCTCGACGTTGGGCGCCTGGTACGACGCGCGCGCGTCCGGCGCGCCGTGGCGGAGGTAGATCACGCCCCGGTCGTCGAAGTCCTTGCTCCCGGAGCGGAAGCGCTCGACGATGTCGTAGTGGCGGTTGGTGCCGGCGAGGAAGAAATTGCGGCGCGCGTAGAAGTAGCGACGGTGGTGCTCGGCGAGGCGGCTGCCCGGCACGCGCAGGTCGGTCTGGTCGCGGGTGCTCCAGAAGCGGCGCAGCATCGCGGCGCGCGCCTGCCCGCGGACCGCGTCGAACTGCGCGAGCGAGCTGTCCGGCGCGATGAGGGCCAGGTCGTCGCGGTAGGCGGCGACGGTGACCGAGTCGTCCGAGGCGGCGCCTTCGTAATAGGCGACCTGGCCCTCGAGCTCCCCAGCCATGAGCCGCGTCCGGGCCACTTCGAAGAGCCCGAGCGCGCGGCGCGGGCCGGTCGCTGCGTACCGGCGGAAGGCAGCGAGCGCGGAGTCGGCGTCGCCCACCTCGCGTTCCACGCGGCCGCGCGCGAGCAGCACGTCGGGGTGGCTCCCCGCCGCCGTGGCCGCCGCCCGGCGCAGCGCGTCGAGCGCCACGTTCAGCTTGATGTTGACCCGCTGGCGCAGCGCCGTGCCGGCCAGCTCGGCGAGGCCCTGCACGAACGCGGGATCGACCTCCGCCGAGCGCGCGAAGGCGAGCGCCGAGCGGGTCAGCGCGTCGCGGCCAAGCATGGTCTGGATACCGGCCACGAACGAGACCTGCGAATCGCCCACGCCGTACTCGGCGAGGCCCATGCCGAACCAGGGGTAGGGCCAGTCCGGCTTGAGGTCGATGGCCCACTGGAACTCGGAGGCGGCGTCGTCGTAATGCGACTTGCCGCCCAGCTCGCCGAGCCGGAGCGCGACGAAGCCCAGCCGGAGGTGCTGCATCACGTTGGTGCGGTCGGCCTTGGCGGCCTCCACCATGCGCGACTCCAGCCGGACCAGCGTCAGCGAGTCGGTCTCGGCCGACAGCGAATCGCGGAACTGTTCCAGCGCGGCACGCTCTTCGGGGGACTGCGCGGCGAGCCGGGGGCCGCACAGCAGGGCGGCTGCGAATCCTGCGGCGAAGAGCGCGAAGCGGAAACGACGCAATCTCAGGTCCATATCCGTCCCGGGAGACGCCCGACCGGCGGCGCCGCACACGCTCAGTCGCGGGCCCGTCCGCGGAGGAACTCGCGGACCCCCTCGAAGACGCCCTGGGCGTAGCGGTGCCGTCCCTCCTCGGAGCGCAGCAGCGCCTCCTGTTCCGGCACCATCATGAAGAGTCCCTCGGTCAGGATCGCGGGCATCCAGGTGGGCCGGACCAGCGCCAGGTCGCCGCGGCCGATGCCGAGATCGCGGAGGCCGAGCCGGCGCACCAGGGCGCGCTGGACGGCCGCGGCGAGCGGGATGCTGCGGGGATGATTGTAGTAGACGCTGGTGCCGTTGTTGGGAAAGGGGTTCACGCCGTCGGGCAGCGCGTTGTTGTGAATGGATAGGAGCAGGTCCGCGCCCAGCGAGTCGGCGAGCCGCGGCCGGGCGCCGAGCGCCACCGGGGTAGCATCGGTTCGCGTCATGACCACCCGCGCCCCCGCGTCCTCGAGCATCCGCTGCAGCTCGAGGGCCACCCCCAGGTTCGCCTCGGCCTCGGTGAGGCCGGTCGGGCCGGATGCGCCGAGCGGCGGATGCCCGGCGTCAACCACGATGAGGCGTCCGTCGAAGGGCTTGCCGGCATGGATCGCCGGCGGACGGCGGATGTCGAGCAGCAGATCGCCGCGGTCCCAGCTCGCGCGGAAGCCCCACACCGGGTCGGCGAGGTCCACGACCAGCCGCACTCCTTCCGGCTCCTGGGACCAGGCGATGCGGGTCACCAGGGAATCTCCGGGGCCGTAGCGGATCCAGTTGACGTCCCCCACGGCGCCGTAGAGCAGCACCTCGAGGGAGCGCTCGCGCTCGATGATCTCGTACGGCACCGGCTGGCTCAGGGGGATCCTGAGCCGGGCCCGGTCGGCCATCGGCGTGAGCGCGACCGAACCGGCCACTGCCTCGGGCGGCGATGGCAGGTAGAGCGGCCGCAGGTCGGCGGCGGGGACCCAGGCCTCGATCCCGGGCGCTACCTGCACGCGTGCGTCGTCGCCGAGCAGGCCGGTCAGGCGGGCGCGGGTGCCGGTGGCCCAGAACCAGTGGTAGGTCCCGCCACGCGCCGCCCGGCCGATGGTGATGCCATCCTCGCCGCCATCCAGCTCGGCAACGGCGGGAATCGAGTCGAGCAATGCAATGCGCACCGGCCAGGGCATGCGCACGGTGTCGGCGCCGACGATCGCCTCGACCTGGGCGGAGTCCACCGCACGCCCGCGGAGGAGCGCGATGTACCGGTCGGGGGGGATGCCGCGGCGCAGATTCTGCGTATCGCTGTCGAACGCGCGGATGCCCCAGGCCGGCTCGTCGAGGCGGGCATCGCGGGCCATGGGGACCAGGAGGTCGCCCTGGAGCCGGAGCCGCACCTGCGCCTCCGGGTGGGCACGCACGGTGACGGGAATGAACTCGTCGCGGGGCCACGTGACCTGCCCCTGCGGTTCGATTGAGCCCGGGTCGATCCAGGCCCCGGACGCCGGCGGCTGGTATCGCGCAGGGCGCCGGGCGAGCAGCTCGCTGCGGCGGGTCTCGCGCGGCGTGCGGGCCACCAGCTCGAATCGCATCACGCTGTCGGGCGGCAGCGCGACCCATGCGAGCCACGCGCCGTTGGGCGCCACGCGCACCGGCGCGCCGTTGATCGTGAGCGCCGCGTCGCCCGAGCCGGTCGTGCCGAACATGAAGCTCGAATCGGATGCGTCGATGACGGCGCCGGCGGCGGGATAGCGCACGACGAGATCGAGCGGCCCGATCACCGAGTCGAGCGCGGCCGATTTCGGTCCCTGCTCCACGGTCGCCTCGGCCGCGGCCGGCGTGACCGGGGCGGTGGGCCGGGTGGGCGATGCGGCACAGGCGGAGGAGAGGGCGAGGAGCGAAGCGAGGCGAGAGAGGTGCCGCGGTGTCATCGGTGCAAGGTATAACCCGGCCGAGAGTTGCGCCAAACCGGCGTTGACGCTCTCCCGGCCCATTCCTAGATTCCCGCACGCCCTACCACTCCATGGACCGAAAGGCTTGCGCGTGAGGCAGTGCTCGGAATGACCCTCGGCGGCTCCGGAGCGCTCATTGTCGTGGCGGGGCTGGCCGGGACGCTCTGCGCATGCGGAGAGCCGCGTCCGGCCCCTGTGGACGGTGTCGCCGCTGACAGCGTGGCCGGCGACAGCATCCCGGTGGACAGCGTCTCTCTGGACCGCGTCGTGGCGGAAAGTGTCGCGGCCGACAGCGTCGTCCGGGATTCCCCGCCCCGCCGGGTCCCCGCCGACTCCCCCGTGAGCCGCCCGCCGATCATGGACCCCGCCCCGAAGGATCGTCCGCCCCGGCTGCCCCGCCCCGACTCCGCCGGTTCCGGCGCATGACCGGAAGCGCGCTTCGCGTCACCGTTTTCGCCAAGACCGACCTCGGGCAGAGCCGCGACCATAACGAGGACACCTTCCTCGTCGCCGACCTCTCGACCGGCCGGTCGAGCCTGATGCCCGACGTGCGGGAGCACGAGGTGGGGCCGCGCGGCTCGCTGTTCATGGTGGCCGACGGCATGGGGGGCGCCGCGGCGGGCGAGCTGGCGAGCGCGATGGCGGCCGACGTCATCTATCGCCACATGTCCACCGCCTGGGTCGGCGACGGCGAGGTGGCCGCGCAGCGCTTTGCCTACCGCATGCGCGAGGCCGTCGAGCTCGCCAACGGGGAGCTGTTCCGCTACGCGGCAGAGCACCCCGAAGTGCGCGGCATGGGGACGACGGTCACCGTCGCGGGTGTGTTCGGCACTGATCTCTACCTGGCGCAGATCGGGGACAGCCGCGGCTACCTGGTGCGGGGCGGGCGGGCCATCCAGCTCACCCGCGACCAGTCGCTGATGCAGCGCCTCGTGGACGCCGGCGAGATGACCGAAGAGGAGGCCGAGCGGAGCGAGCGGCGCAACATCATCCTCCAGGCGCTCGGCCCCGATCCACGGGTGCGGGTGGACCTGAGCCTCCAGGCGCTCCGCCGCGGGGACCTGCTGGTGATGTGCTCGGACGGGCTTTCGGGACTGGTCCGGAAGGACGAGATCGGCGAGCGGGCGGCCAGGCAGCCCGACCTGGCCGCGCTCTGCACCGAGCTGATCGACCTCGCCAACTCGCGCGGCGGGCCGGACAACATCACCGTGGTCGCGGTGCGCTTCTCGGGCGACGTCCTCCCCGAGGCGGACGACAGCGACGTCGGCTACCAGACGTACGCGCTCGACGGCGGCGACCCCGATACCGAGGAGCTGCCCGCGCCGCCCCCGGTGGCTATGCCCGTCCCCGACGAGCCCCGGGTCCCGCCTCGGGCCCTGATCATCGGCGCCGCCTTCCTGGCAGCGATGGCGGTCCTCCTCCTCTTCTTCAGCTGAGCCCCCCGGCTCGGTGACCCGCCCCCGACTCGAGGCGCCCCTCCGCACCCGGCTGGCCTGGATTGCCGCGATCGCCTTCGCCTCCGGCTTTCCGTTCGGGTTCTTCAACGAGCTGCTTCCCGTCTACCTCCGCGCCCACGGCGTGGGGCTCGCCGAGATCGGCCTGCTCTCCACGCTCTCGCTGCCCTGGGCGCTCAAGTTCCTCTGGGCGCCGTTCGTGGACCGCATCGCCACCCGACGGCGCTGGATCGTGGGGGCGCAGATCGGGATCGGGGTGACGCTCGCGGCGCTCCTGCTCACGGGCGCCGGGAGCGGGCCGGCCTTCTTCGCACTGGTGTTCGTGCTGGTCGCGCTGTCGGCCACGCAGGACATCGCAGTGGATGCGTACACCATCGAGATCTCCGAGCGGAGCGAGCTGGGACCCGCCAACGGTGTCCGCGTCACCGCCTATCGCCTTGCGATGATCGCCGCCGGCGGGGCGCTCGTGGCGGCGTCCGCCTCGATCGGGTGGGCGGCGGTCTTCGTCATTTCCGCGGTGCTCTTCCTCGCTCTCGCCGCGCTCACCTCGCGGATGCCCGAGCGCGAGCGGGCGCCGGCCGCGCACGAGCCGATCGCCGAGCCAGTGCGCGAGCTGCTGGCCCGGCCCGCGATCGCCGGCGTCGTGCTGTTCGTGCTGCTGTTCAAGCTGGGCGACCTGGCGCTCACCCCGATGATCAAGCCGTTCTGGCTCGACAACGGGTACAGCGTGCAGCAGATCGGCTGGGTGCAGACGACGCTGGGGGTGGGGGCATCCATCGTGGGGGCGCTGGCGGGCGGCGCGGCGACGAAGTGGCTGGGCACCTGGCGCGCGCTCTGGGTGCTCGGCATCGTGCAGGCGGCCTCCAACCTCGGGTACTACGCCGCCGCCGCGGCGGGCGCGCCGGTGCCGCTCATGTATGCGTCGGCCATCATCGAGCAGTTCAGCGCGGGGCTCGGCACGGCGGCGTTCCTGGCGTTCCTCATGACGCTCTGCAGCCGGCGCCACGCCGCGACGCAGTTCGCGCTGCTGTCCGCGCTCTATCGCGTCGCCGGGCTCGGGGCGGCGGCGGTGTCGGGATTCCTCACCCTGCGCTTCGGCTACGCCGACTACTTCCTGCTGACGTTCTGCCTCGCGCTGCCGGGCTTCGCGCTGCTTCCGCTGGTGCGGCGCGCGCTCGCGGCGCAGCCGCCCGATGCGGAGCCCGCATCCGCGAGCTGATCAGCGGCCGACCCGGCCCGCGATCCACCGGGCCGCGGCGTCCTGCAGCGGCCGCTGCCGGTGCCATGCGAGGAGGAGCGGTGCCGGGCCCGGGACTTCGGCGGCGACCCTCGGGTGGGCGAAGAGCACCGTAAGCTCCGCGCCCTGCACCGCCGCCGTCAGCTGCGCCCGCGACGCCTCCCCCAGCCCGCCCCGCCCCTTCCACGCCCTCGGCTCCGCCAGCACCAGCACCACCCGCGAACCGCCGGGGCCCAGCCGGATTCCGAGTGCCTCGAGCTCGCGCTGCACCCAGTCGCCGGGGCTTGGCGGGTAGGGACCGCCGACGTCGTCATCCACCACGATCAGCTCGATCGGCTCTCGCAGTGTCGGCGCGGCGCCGCGCAGCAGCCCGCGCTCGATCAGACGCGCGGGAGCATCGACGGGCTGGGGCTCGCTCGCGGCCGCCGCGCCGGACGTTCCCAAGCGCTCGAGCATCGCATGGTAGCGCTCGAGCGCCTCATCCACACGCGCCCCGTCGAGCGTGCCGTCCTCCAGCGCCGCGACCAGTGCGGCGTGGGCCGCCCCGACCTCGCGCGGATACAGCAGGAGGTCCACGCCCGCACCGAGTGCCTGCGCGAACGCCTCGCCTTCGCTGCGGCCGACGAATGCGCCCTCCATGATCAACGCGTCGGTGACGACGGCGCCGCCGAAGCCCAGCCCGCTCCGCAGTTCGCGCAGGATCGGTCCGGACACCGTGGCCGGCCGGCCCGAGGGATCGAGCGCCGGGTAGGCCACGTGCGCGGTCATGACGGCCGCCACCCCGGCGCGGACGGCCTCCGCGAAGGGGACGCCATCGGTCTGCCGCAGCTCGTCCGCGCCGGCCGTGACGACCGGAAGCCCCGCGTGCGAGTCGGTCGCGGTGCGCCCATGTCCCGGGTAGTGCTTGACGCAGGCGAGCGCGCCGGCGGACTGGCATCCCTCGATCCAGGCGCGCACGCAGGCGGCCACGGCGGCGGGGTCCGCGCCGAACGAGCGCGTCTGCACGATCGGGTTGTCGGCGAGCAGGTCGAGGTCCGCCACCGGCGCGAAGACCCAGTTGACGCCCACG
>CAMLLJ010000053.1 GCA_946480845.1 uncultured Gemmatimonadota bacterium | reverse complement strand
GGGCCCGGGAGGGCTCGGCGCGCGCGGGGGCGGAGCGCGACGGCTCCGAACGCGACGGCTCCGCACGCGACGGCTCAGGGCGGGACCGCTCGGCCCGTGAAGGTTCCGACCGGGCCGGCGCGGACCGGGCCGGCGCCGCACGGGACCGATCCGGCTCGGCCCGTGACGGCTCCGAGCGCGTCGTAGACCGCGTCGGGCGCGCCCGCGACGGCTGGTCGTCCCGCTCCCGCGACTCCGCACCGGATTCGGTCCGGACCCGCTCGCGCGCGACCGGCGCACGCTCGACGTTCGCCTTTTCGGTGTTGCGCACCCGGCGCTCCGGGGTGCTGGTGCGGGTCCGGCTCGGACGGTCGCTCAGGTCGCGCGAAGGCGACGCCGCAGTGATCGGCGAACGGCCCGGATCGCTGGTGGTCACGGTCCGGCGAACCGGCGGCTCGCCGTAGACGGTGTGGACCGCCTGGATGTTGCCGGCTCCGCCGCTCCCGACGCGATCGCGGTAGCTGTCGCCGTCCCAGACCCGGTCGCGCTGCTTGAACGCGCTCGGCGTGCCCAGCCGGTCACGGTACGGGAAGGTGCCGCGCGGGTAGCCGTAGGTCGGATACCCGGCATACCCGTACGGGTAGTACGGCCGGTCGTAGTAGTAGCCGGCGTCACGGTACGGGTAGTAGGGCCGGTAGCGGTAGTAGTACGGGTTGTAGTAGTACGAACCGTAGTAGAACGGGTCGTAGTACGGGTACCGGCTCCCGATGTTGATGATCAGCGAGGACCGCGACCCGTAGTAGTAGGGATCGCAGTCGTACCGGAAGTAGTACGAGCTGCTGCAGAACGGATCCACGTAAGTGGTCCGGTGGATGACCGTCGGCGAGTAGGCGACGTCGCTATAGTCGAAGACGGAATAGGTCAGGTAGTCGTACTCGAACCGGCCGCTCGACATCCGGCGCACCAGCTCGGTGAGCTCGGGCTCCGGGTCCTCGGGCAGCTCGCGCACGTTGAGCGCGTTGTAGTCCCAGTGGTCGTTGACGGCGTAGTCGCCGAAGCGGAACGGATCGCGCGACAGGGCGGCGTACACCGCGCCCTCGCCCGAGTTCTCGTCGACGGTGAACGCCTCGCGGTCGCCACGGCCGCGGATCTCGTAGTTCCGGTCGCCGCGGACGAAGTTGTCGTCCGACGGGTCGAGCGGGAACAGGACGCGGACGCGCCCCTCGGCGTCGGCCTGGAGGACGAGCAGGAAGCCGTCGTTCTCGACCCGGACCTTGACCTTGGCCCGGTCGCCGCGGACGAAGCGGCGGTCGTTGTTCATGGTGATGCGCACCGGTGCGTCCTGCGCCGCGATGACGGTGGCGGCAGGCTCGGCGGCGATCAGGGACAGGAGCAGAACGGGAAACATGTGGCGCCTCCAGGAGGCATGTGCGGTCGCGACATCTGTCACGTATACGTACAGCCCTTTGCCAACGCTGTGCCACAATCACAAGCCATTGTCAGTCAATTACTTGCATTCTGGGCACCGGGGAAAACCGTCCTCGCCGCGGGACAGCCTGCCGTCCTGGCGTGCCGCTAGGGCATCCGGTGCCAGTACATCCGCATCTCGGTGATCCGCTCGCCGTCGGTCTCGCAGAAGATGGCGCCGCGGGCGTCCACCCATTGCCCGGTCCGCCGGCGCCGGAACACGCACTTGAACTCCGTCGAGAACCAGGGCCCCGCCACGTAGATCTCACCCGAGGTGAAGGTGGTCTCGGACTGGTGGTAGGGGGTCTCGATCCAGTAGCCCCGAATCGCCTCGATGCCCGTGAGCGGCGCGGAAAAGGGCGTTTCGACGAAGACCGCATCGGGGGAAAACACCGAGAGCAGCAGCTCCACGTTTCCCCGCGACCAGCCGCTCCCGAAGGTGTCGATCAGCGTGCGTCCGAGCCCGCTCATCTTGCTACGGCTCCGGGGCGGGCCGACATTGCAGGGCACATGGTTTTCAAGTTACATCATCGCCGCCGCGCCCGCCGTTTCGCGCTCCTCGTCCTCGCCGGCGCATCGGCGGCAGGACCCGCGTCGGCGCAGCGGCCCGCCGACGTGCAGCTGGTAGCGCGGGTGGCGGGCGAGCGCTTCGAGGTCAGGACGCCCGCCGGCTGGCAGCCCCTCTGGATCAAGGGAGTGAACCTGGGCGTCGCGCTGCCAGGCCGGTTCCCCGCCGAGTTTCCCACCGATTCCGCGCTCTATGCGGGCTGGCTGGATACGCTGGCGTCCATGAACGCCAATGCCGTGCGGCTCTACACGATCCTCCCTCCTTCCTTCTATCGCGCGCTCCGGGCGTGGAATACGGAGCACCCCGACCGGACGCTGTGGCTGATCCACGGCGTCTGGACCGAGCTACCGCCGGACGACGACTTCGACGACCCAGCCTGGCGCGACGGTTTCCGCGCCGAGCTGCGCCGCGTGGCGGACCTCATCCATGGGGCGGCGGTGCTGCCCGAGCGGCGCGGGCACGCGAGCGGGCGCTACGATGCCGACGTCTCGCGCTGGACGCTGGCCTATATCATCGGCCGCGAATGGGAACCGTACGCGGCGAAGGCGTACGACGCGCGGCACCCCGGGCGCCAGGCCTTCCGGGGCCGCTTCCTCGAGACCGACGGCGCGCCGGCGCTCGAGCGCTGGATGGCCGAGCAGAGCGATCACCTGCTCGCCTACGAGTTCGACCGCCATCACGCGATCCGGCCCATCGCCTTCACCAACTGGCCGACGCTCGACCCGCTGGTGCATCCCACGGAGGCCAGCGGCGAGGAGGAGCGTGCGTGGCGCCGGAAGTCGGGCCGGCCCGAGGGGCCGCGCCAGCTCGAGTACGAGAACGACGCGGTGTCCCTCGACGCCGGCCTGGTCCGGCCTACGGCGGCGAATCCCGCCGGGTGGTTCGCCAGCTATCACGTCTATCCCTATTATCCCGACTTCATGCTCAACGATCCCGGCTATGGCCGGGCGCGGTCGCGCGAAGGCCCGTCGAACTGGTTCGGCTACCTGGCCGACCTGCGCCGGCATCATGCGGGGATCCCCCTGCTGGTCGCCGAGTACGGCGTTCCCTCGAGCCGGGGCGTCGCCCACCTGCAGCCACAGGGCTGGCACCACGGCGGCCACGACGAGCAGGAGATGGCGCGGATCGATGCGCGGCTCACCCGCGAGCTGCACGAGGTGGGCGCCGCCGGAGGCATCGTCTTCGCGTGGCTCGACGAGTGGTTCAAGCGCAACTGGCTGGTGATGGACTTCGAGATCCCCGCCGAGCACACGCCGCGCTGGCACAACGTGATGGATGCGGAGCAGAACTACGGCCTGATGGGCGTGTACGCCGGCGACCCGGCGACGCAGCCCGTCCTCGGCGGGAAGCCCGGCAACTGGAGGGCAGGCACGCGCGTGGCCCCGAACCTCACGGTTTCGTCAGACGCGTCGTGGCTGTACCTGGCGCTCGCCGTCGATTCCAGCTTCACCTGGGCCACGCACGGCATCGAGATCGGGGTCGATACCTGGCAGCCCGCTGTCGGGCAGCACCGGCTGCCGCGCTCCGGCACCGGGAGCGCGAGGGGATTCGAGTTCCTCGTGGACCTGCCCGGGCCGGACAGCGGCGCCGTGCGCGTGCTGCCGGAGTACAACCGCTACGCGGCGCCCGCGGCCAGCGGCGAAGACGACATGGGACGATTCCTCCGGCGCCCGATCGTCACGGCGGACCGGCGCGATGGCCGGTTCGACCCGCTCTTCGTGTACACCAACCGCTCACGCTTCGGGCGGGACGGGACCTTCTTTCCCGCGCAGGGCGTGGACCGGGGCGTCCTCCGGCATGGGACCGGGAGCGCCTCGACCCTGTCGGACTGGTACTTCGACGCGAAGGCACGAATGATCCAGGTGCGCCTGCCGTGGGACCTGCTCAACGTGACCGATCCGTCGTCGAGGACCATCGTCCACGATACCGCGGCAACGGGAGAGATCGGCACGGTGACCGCCGATGCCTTCCACTTCACGGCGGTCGTCTACCGGCGGGACGCGACGGTGCAGCCGGCGGTCACGGAGTCGGCGCCGTGGCGCTGGGCGGGCTGGACCGAGCCGGTCTGGCACGCGCGGCCCAAGCCGGTGCTTGGCGCACTCAGGGCCGCATGGGGCGCGATTCCGTGAAACGCCTTCGTGCATCCGCCGTCGCGGCCGTCGCCGCCATCGCGCTGCCGTTCGCGGCGGCAGGCGTGCTTCCGTCCCCGCTCGGAGCGCAGGTTGCCGACGGCAACCGCTTCTGGACCGAGGGACGCTTCGACGAGGCAAGAGCCGCGTACGAGGCCGAGCTGCGCACCAATCCCGCCTCGGTCCGCTCGCTCTACCGGCTGGCGGTGCTGGCATCGTGGGAAGACCGCCTCGATTCCGCCCGTGTCCTCGCGGCGCGCGCGCGGATGCTCGAGCCCGCCGATGCCGACGTGCGCGCGCTCGAGGCCCAGCTCGACGCCTGGTCGGGCCGGTACCGCTCGGCGGTGGCCCGCTACGACAGCGTCATGGCCGACCACCCCGAGCGGCGCGCCGAGCTTTCGCTCCCGCGCGACCGCGCGCGCGCGTGGTCCCGCCCCGCCGCCGAGCTGTCGGCCGGGTGGAGCAACGACTCCGACGACAACACGAGCTGGTGGCAGGGCCTCGGCCTCTCGGCCCCGATCGGCGACCGGCTGCGCGCGTTCGTATCCGCCGGCGCGCAGCAGAGCAGCGATCCGGTGCGCGATGCCGACCGGCTGCTCGCCGAGGGCGGCATCACCGCCACGCCGGGCCGCGCGACGGTGACGCTCGCGGGCGGCGCCAGGCGCCTCACCGCGGCCGGGTTCCGCCGCACCGAGCCGACGGCGCGGGCGGCGCTCCGCTATCGCCTCGCGCCGCGCTCGTCGCTCAGCGCGAGCTACTCCCACCTTCCCTTCGACGAGACGGCGCAGCTCATCGGCAGCGGGATCGACATCGACGCGGTGGAAGGAAATGCGGAGATCGGCGCCGGCGGCGGGCTCACGCTGACGGGCGGGGGAGGCGGCGCCTGGTTCAGCGACGGCAACGACCGGTACGCGGTGTTCGCCGCGGCCACGCTCACGGTGGCGGAGCGCTTCTTCGTCGGTGCGCTGGCGCGGCAGATGGGCTACGAGTTCCGCGGCACCGGCTACTTCTCTCCCGACCGCTTCCGGATCGCGGAAGGGCGCGCGGGATGGACCTACCGGTCGCCGGAGTGGGCCGTGCGGGTGAGCGGAGGGCTTGGCGCACAGCAGGCGTTCCGCGGGGCGGATGCGCAGGTGGAGTGGCACGGGGAGGCGCGGTTCGGCCGCGGGTGGGGGCCGGGCGGCGTGGACCGCAACATCATCGAGATCTACGGCGGGATCTCCAGCAGCCTGGAGAGCTCGGCCAGCGGCGCGTTCCGGTATCGCACCGCCGGCCTCAGGGTGTCGATCGGCCTCTAGCCGCCTTCCTTCTGCAGGCGGGCGATCAGGTCGCGCGTCTGCTGCACGCGCGGCTGGAGCGCCGGGTCCGCCTTCTGCCAGTAGCGCACGAACTCGCCGTACGCCTCGATGGCACCCGCGCGGTCGCCGGCGGCCTCGAGGGCCCGGCCCAGCGCGAGGCGGGAGACCGGGATGTACTGGATGTCGTAGTTCATGCCGTAGCGCAGCCAGTTGAGGCCCTGCTCGCGCGTCCCGGGCCGCAGGGCCATCACCGCGGCGCGGTGCAGCCGAAGCGGAGCCGTCATGGCGGGGCCAGCGAAGGAACTGACCTGCTTCAGGCCCTCGGTGATCTTCGCGAGCCCGCCCGTCGTATCGCCCGTGAGCACCGAGCGCCAGCCGTCCGCGGCGACGAAGAGCCCGTGGACCCACTGGCCCCCGAAATTCCGCAGCGCCGTCGAGTCCATCGCCAGCCCGCGCTGGATCATCGGCGCCGCAGTGGCCGCGTCGCCCTGGCCGAGATGGAAGAGCGAGCGGAAGTACAGCTCGTAGGGGTTCGTGGTGCTCGCGACGCTGGCGGCCGCGATGCCCGACCGCTCGATCTCCGCCTGGAGCGAATCGGCGTATCCCGGCGGGGCATAGCCGCCCCAGACCGGGATCATCTGGACGAAGTACCGGCCGTCGTTCGGCGTCAGCGAATCCGCCATCCGCTTCACTTCCGCGAGCCGCCCCTGCCCCGTCAGCACCATCGCCCGGAGCTGCGGCAGCTGCCGCGCCATGTTCTGGTCGGGCGGAATGAGCTCCTGGATGCGCAGCATCTCGGCGAGCACGCCGTCCGGATCGTTCAGCGCATTGCGGTAGAGGCCCACCACCGCGGAGAACGAGGCATCCTGTCGGTTGCCGCTGAAGAGCTGCGCGATGGCGGCCGAGTCGAGCGGCTCGGGCGAGAAGACGATGTCACCCGCCGGCCGGAACCGCGCGAGCTCGCCCGTCGCCCCCGCCTTCTCCAGCACCTGCATGTAGGCGCGATACCCCGCCGTGTCCTGCCGCTCGAGGGTGACTTCGAGCGGATGGATCGCGGCCGGCGCCAGCGACGAATCGAGCGCGAGCACGCGGTCGAACGGCGCCTGCAGGTCCGCGGGCGACAGGGGGGCGAGACTGCGCCGGTGGTACTGGGACTCGCCGAGGAGGTACCAGCCGTCGGCATCCTCGGGATGCGCGGCCGTGTAGCGGCGCATGCTGTCGGTCGCCTCGACCTTGCCCTCCTGGAAGAGCTGGTAGGCCTGGACGATGAACCGCTCGTCCGCGGGCAGCCGGCCGCCGTACTTCACCGCCTTGGCCCCCGCGCTCAGCGCATCGCGCGAGCCCGCGTTGCCGGTCCAGCCGTACGTCATTGCCAGCCGGTAGTGCGCCAGCGCGAAGGTCGAGTCCTGCTCGACCGCGCTCCGGAACGCGACGGCGGCGGAGTCCCACGCCGACTGGCGGTAGAGCTTCTCCCCCGCCAGGAACGCGCGCATGGCGCCGATCGAGGTCGTGGTGAGCCCGCCCACGCGCACCGACGGCAGCGGCTCGTTGGAGCGCCAGACCTCGCGCATCAGCGCCAGGCTGAGGCCGTCCACCAGCGAGAGCACACTGTCGGCCGGGCCGTTCACCTGCGCCGTGGCCAGCTTGGCACCCTTGCTGTCGTAGAGGTCGGCCGCCAGCCGCACCGAGCTGCCCGTCTCGACCACGCTGCCGAGCAGGACCGCGCCGGCGTCCACGTCGCGGCCGACGGCGAGCGCGCCCTCGAGGTCCACGGCGGACCCCCGCTCCTTCCAGCGCTGGAGCACGGTGCGGGGCTCGACCGTGCTGATGCCGCCGATGGCGTCGAGGTTGGTGGACAGTAGGTCCACCATGCCTTCGCCGAGCAGCGCCACGTCGGCGCCCGAGGTGCGGAACGGCAGCACGGCGATCCGCTGCGCCGCCTCGACCACGGGCCCGCTCGGCCGGCTCAGCCGCCAACCGGCGAAGGCGCCGATGGCGAGTATGGCGATCCCGGCGGCGACGAGCCACTTGATCGAGCTCTTCCCGCCGAACGCCGGTCCGGTGCCGCTCAGCGTGCTGCCGATCGCCGAGCTGAACTCGGCCATGTTCGCGAAGCGGTCCTTCGGGTCGGTAGCGAGCGCCTTCACCAGCGCGGCCTCGGTGCCCTCGGGCACCCCGGCACGCACCGACCGGATGCGCGGGCGCGGGCCGGTGATGCTCTTGGTCATCACCGACTGCGCCGTCGGCCCCGAGAACGCCTGCTGGCCCGCGAGCATCTCGTAGAGCACGCAGGCGAGGCTGTACTGGTCGCTGCGGCCGTCCACCTCCTCGCTGGCGGTGGCCTGCTCGGGGCTCATGTACGCCGGCGTGCCGATGGCGATGCCCATGCCGGTGAGCTGCGGGCCGCCGCTGGCCTCGACCGCGCGCGCAATGCCGAAGTCGGCCACCACCGCGTGGCCGCCGAAGAGCATGATGTTCTCGGGCTTGACGTCGCGGTGGACGATGCCGTGCGCGTGGGCGTACTCGAGCGCGCTCGCCGCCTCCCGGGCGAGCCGCACCGCCTCCTCGACGGGAAGCTGGTGGTCGCGCGCGAGGCGGTCGCGGAGCGACTCGCCCTCGACGAAGGGCATGACGTAGTAGAGGAAGCCGTCGGCGGCGCCCGAATCGTAGACCGGGAGGATGTGCGGATGCTGCAGCCGCGCCGCCATCTCGATCTCGCGGAGGAACCGGTCGGTCCCGACGGTGGCGGCGAGCTCGGAGCGGAGCACCTTGATGGCGACGGCGCGGCCGTGCTTGAGGTCGCGGGCGAGGTAGACGGTGGCCATGCCGCCGGCCCCCGCCTCCCGCTCGATGGCGTAGGTCCCCTGCAGCGCTGCCGTGAGGCGGGCGATCGGAGTCGTCATCGGCTGCTCGCGAGGCGTGCGACGGGTGGATGGCGGAAGCCGCCAGCCGGAATATACATTGTCCGGCCTGCCCCTACCGCAAACTTGGAGTGATCATGGCCAGGCCAGTTCTCCGCTGGATCGGATACATCGCAGGCGCGCTCGCCGTCCTCGTGCTCGCGTTCGCCGCCACGGTCTACGCCGTCAGCTCGGCGCGCCTCTCACGAACCTACGAGATCGCACCGGACCCGGTTGCGATCCCCGGCGACTCGGCCGCCATCGCGCGCGGCGAGCACCTGGCGCGCTCGCGCCTGGGCTGCGCGGACTGCCACGGCCCCGACCTGGCCGGCAGGCCGGTGGTGGAGAGCGACATGTTCGGGCACTTCATCGCCCCGAACCTCACACGGGGAGAAGGCGGCCTCGGAGCGCAGTTCAGCGATGCCGACTGGATCCGCTCGGTCCGGCACGGCGTCAAGCGCGATGGCCGCCCCGTCGTCTTCATGCCGTCCGACGAGTTCAGCCGCCTGAGCGAGGACGACCTGGCCGCGGTGATCGCCTTCGTGAAGCAGGTGCCGCCGGTCAACGGGGCGCAACCCGCGTCCCGCCTCGGCCCCATCGCGCGGGCGCTGGTGACCTTCAACCCGCGCGTGCTGCCGGCCGCCGCGATCGATCACACTTCGCCGATTCCCGCGGCACCGATGGCGGAGGTCTCCCCACGCTACGGCGAGTACCTGGCCAATACCAGCGGCTGCCGCGGCTGCCACGGGGCGGACCTCGCCGGCGCCAAGCCGATGGAGCCGGGCGGTGTCCCTCCGGCCAACCTGACCCCGGGAGGCCCGCTCGCCAGGTGGAGTGAGGCCGACTTCGTGCGCGCCCTCAGGGAAGGGGTCCGGCCCGACGGAAGTGCCATCAGCCCTTCGATGCCCTGGAAGGCGATGGGCCGGATGACCGACCTCGAGCTGCACGCGCTCTACGCCTACCTCAAGTCGATCCCGCCGAAGGCCGGAAAGGCGTAGCGGCTAGGGAGTGAACGGGTAGAGTCCGCCGACCAGGAGCACGCCCGTCTCGGGATTCCTGACCGCGACCACGAGGCGGTAGGCGTCCCCCAGGGTGAGGACCGCTTCGGGCGTGGTCTCGGTGCTGCCCGCGGGCGCGACGCCGTAGGTGACCGGTCCCGCGATGGTGTTGCCGCTCGCGACGACCGACCAGACCTCGATCTCGGGGTCGTCGCCCTCGGCCTCCTTCACCACGCGCACCTGGGCCACCGTGCACGCGGGACTCCACGAGAAGACCGGCGTGAGCCCCGGGGTGACCTGGAAGTTCAGGGCGACGTCGCACCGGTTGTCGTCGGGCCCGCTCTCCCCGCACGCCAGCAGCATCAGCCCCGCCGCCACTGCCGAACCGCCGAACCGCGTCAGCTTCATCAGTCGCTCCTGGATGGTGTTGCGGAAAGCTGCGTAATGATGACGAATGGCGGGGGGAGGGGCAACACTTGTGAGAGCAGGGCCGGGGCAGGGGTTAGGGATCAGGGATCACGGGTCACGGTCAGGGGTCAGGGGCTAAGAGCCAGGGGTCAGGGGCTGCGGCGGAAGGAGTGCTCGAGGCTGAGATAGAGGAACAGCGCGTCCTCGCCGCGGCTGGGGCCGAGCCCGATGGTGTAGGCGACACCGGGGACGACCTGCACCGAGCCGGCGTTGAAGGCCCAGCGCACGCCGGGGTTGAGGTAGAGGCTCTCGGTGCGCAGGGTCTCGCCTTCGCCGATGGCCTCCGCCTCGCTGAGCCAGATTCCCTCGACGAGGACGTTCATCCACGGGCGGGCCAGCCAGACGGCGCTGCCGCCGGCATTGAGCGCCGAGGTCGTAGCGCGGGAATCGAAGGGGCCGTGGGCGGCGGGAAGCAGCGTCGCGCCCAGGTTGGCATGCGCGACGAGTGCGCGGGTGAGCACCGCGCTCACCGGCAGGTTGGCCTGCAGCCCGAACGCCCCGCTGCCGCGGCCGGCGGTGGTGCTGCCGGTGGGGATGAGCAGGCTCAGCCGCGGAGCCACCAGCAGGGGCGCCGCCGGATTCCCCACGAGCTGGTGCCGGTAGTTGAGCATCACGTCGCCCACGCCGGCTCCGGTCCCCGGGCCCGGATCCAGCACCGACAGCGAATAGCTCAACTGGTGCGCGATCCCGCCGAGCGGCCACTCCTGCGTAAAGGAATAGAGCCACGCGCCGCCTTCGCTCCGCGAGAACGCGCTCACGTGCTGGACGACGCCGGCCTCCTGGTTGTACGCCTCTTCGATGAGGAAGCTGTTGTCCTGGATGGGGGCCTGCGCGTGCAGGAGCGGCGGCACGCCCGTCAGCGCAAGCACCACAAGCGGCGCACGCAGCGCGGTCCGGACGCGGCTCATGCGGGAATCGCCACGCCGGTCAGGTACATGAGGAGCATCCCCGCCAGCACACCGGCGACATTGAGCGGGGTGACCGTCGTGCCCCGGCGCCGCAGCAGCCTCCCCAGCTCGATGACGACCTGGGCGATCGCGCCCGCGCCCACCGCGAAGAAGAGCGTGGTCCACACCGGGGAATAGGCGAGCCCGCCGATCCAGGCGCCGATCACCGTCGGCACGCCGGCGAGCGCGCCCAGCCCGAGCAGCTGCGCCACCCGCGGCTGCTCCTGCCCGAGCGGCGCGACGATGCCCAGCCCCTCCGTCGTGTTGTGCAGCAGGAAGCCGACCACGAGGAAGGTGCCCAGCGCGATCTCGCCGGTGGCGTACGAGGTGCCGATGGCGAGGCCCTCGCCGAGATTGTGCAGGCCGATGCCGAGCGCGATGAGCGTCGCCACGTAGAGCGGCGAATGCGACCCGCCCGAGCGCGGCCGCATGGCGCCGAATGCCGCAAGCAGCAGCGGCGTGCCGACGGCGCCGAGCAGCACGAGCGCCTGGCCCTGGAACGCGCCGGATACGAGGCGCGACGTGTCCAGCGACTCGATCAGCGCGTCCACGCCGAGGAAGACGAGCAGGCCGATGGTGAGCGCGAGGAAGAAGTCGAGCCAGCGCCGCTCCACCCGGCGCAGGAAAGGGAGCCAGAGCAGGCCGATCAGGACCGGCACCACCCCGGCGTAGATCCCCAGCAGCGCGAAGGTCGAGAGGTAGCGCGCATCGGCCCGCGGCGTCTGCACCGCGACCGGCACGGTGGACGAAAAGGTGAGCCCCGTGCTGGTGACCAGCGTGACGGTGTGCGGCTCGCCCGCGACCCAGGGATAGGGGATCTCGATCCGCCGGGTCTCCAGCCGCCCAATGGTCCGCGGCCCGTCGATCGAATGGACCCAGCTCGCCTCGTCCACGAAGACCTGGGCCAGGGTGACCGCCTGGGGACCACCGTTCACCACCTCCACCCGCATGAGCCCGGTCCGCGGCAGCGCGATCCGCTCGATGGTGAGCTCCTCCACCGGCGGGAACGACTGCTGGAACACGCCCACCGGTCCCGCCTTGAGGAAGAGCGCGACCAGCGCCACCAGCAGCACGAGCGGCCCGGCGCCGAGCACCCAGCGCGGCGGCCCGCCGCGGGGGGGCGGAGGTGGCGCGGAAGCGGTGCGCCCGGCCGGCGGGTCGAGCAGGGCCGGATCAGGCACGGAGCGGCTCCTGCACGTGGAAGATCCCCGCCCAGCCCAGCTCGGCGAACTCGCTCTGGTGCGCGTGGAACATGAACGGCCCGGCGTGCTTGTAGGTGAACTCCAGCACCGCGCGCTCACCCTGCGCCAGGGTCACGGTGTCGGTGTACTCGAAGCGCTCCATGTCGGT
The DNA here is from genome assembly GCA_946480845.1 of uncultured Gemmatimonadota bacterium. Next base: position 1,620 of record CAMLLJ010000053.1, on the reverse strand, counting down.
TCCGGTGCGGTAGAGCCGGAAGAAGTTGCCGTGCAGGTGGAACGAGTTGAGCAGGTCGAACTCGGTGATGTTCACCAGGTAGACGCGCGTGAGCTCGCCGAGCCGGAGCGGGATCGGATGCTTCTGGTAGTGGAACGCGACGGTGTTGACCGCGTAGACCTCGTTCTCGCTGTCGAAGTTGGTGTCGAAGCCGTTCATCATCATCACCAGCTCGTTGGCCGGCGGACGGCCGCCTTTGGGATCGATGATGAAGACGCCGTACAGCCCCTTGTGGATGTGCCGCTTGATCGGCACGGTGTGGCAGTGATAGAGCTGCAGCCCCGCGGGCTCGGCGTCGAACTCGTAGACGTAGCTCCCGCCGGCCGGCACCATCTCGAATGCGCCGTCCATGTTCGCGGGGTGGATCCCGTGGAAGTGCACCGAGTGCGCGTGGCTCCCGCGGTTCTCGAAGCGGACCCGGACCCGGTCGCCTTCGGTGCAGCGCAGTGTCGGGCCCGGCACCTGGCCGTTGTACGTCCATGCCGGATAGAACACCCCGGGCGCCACTTCGATCTCGCGGTCCTCGGCGACGAGATCGTACTCCCGGAGCGTCTGGCCGCTGGCGAGCCGGCTCACCCGGCCCATGTCGAACCGGGTGAGGAACGCCGAGGGGTCGAACGATCCCGGGCGCAGCTCGCCGACCGCCATCATGTCGTGATGGGTGGAAAGCGGCGTCGCCGGCGTGCCGCCCTTCGACTGGAGCGCCAGCGCGCTCCCGCCGGTGGCGAGGCCGACGCCGCCGATGGCGCCCGCGGCGAGGAGCTGCCGCCGGGTCAGGCGGCGGTTGACGATGGGCGCCTGCCCATCGCTGCCGGGATGTCCGTCGTTGTCGCTCATGCGTCCTCCACCGGCTGGCAGAGGAGCTGGCCCGCCACTTCGTGGCCGATCACCCGCTGCCGGCCTTCGGCCATCACGGTGATCGGCCCGCGGAACGGCTCGCGCTCGACCACCTGGACCTGGACCCCGGGCCGGAGGTCGAGCGCGCCGAGATAGCGGAGCAGTTCGCCGTCGCCTGCCTGAACCCTGCGAATCTCCACGGTTTCGCCGGCTTCGATTTCCGAGAGCGGCGTGCAGTCCGGCTCGGCCACGGAGCCGTCCGCATCGGGGATCGGATCTCCGTGGGGATCGAACCCCGGATTGCCGAGGGCACCGGCCATCCGCTCGATCAGCCCGTCCGACACCGCATGCTCGAGCCGCTCCGCCTCGTCATGCACTGTGTCCCAGCTATATCCAAGAAACGCAACGAGATACGATTCGAGAAGGCGGTGACGCCGCACCATCCGCAGCGCCTGGCGGAGCCCCTCGGCCGTGAGCTGGACACCGCGGTAGGGGGCATGCTCCAGCAGGCCCTGCTCGGACAGCCGCTTGATCATCCCGCTCACCGATGCCGGCGAGAGCTCGAGCGCCTGGGCGATCGCGCTGGTCGCGGCCGTCTGGCCGCCCGGGGAGAGTCGGTAGATGGCCTTGAGGTAGTCCTCGACCGAGCGGGTAAGTGGCTCGGACAGCGTAGCTGCGCTCACTCTAACTCCGAATTTCGTGGAGGCGAAATATTGGAGTAGGGGTGGCGAATGTCAAGGAGAT
>CAMLLJ010000052.1 GCA_946480845.1 uncultured Gemmatimonadota bacterium | reverse complement strand
GACCACGTGAGCATTCTCTGGAACCCGGCGACGCTCGGCGCCATCCGGGCGCAGCTCCTCGTGGCCAGCACCAGTTCCCCTGCGAGGTGACTCGATGCAAGAGGTGACTCGATGCAAGCAGAGATGATCATCCTGCGCACGGTGCACGTTCTCGGCGGCATCTTCTGGGTGGGCAGCGCGCTCTTCTCGGCGTTCTACCTCATGCCGGCACTCGCCTCGGCAGGCCCGTCGGCGGGGCAGGTGATGGGCGCACTGCAGCGGCGGCGGCTCTTCCTCGTGCTGCCGTCGGTTGCGGTGCTCACGATCCTCTCCGGGGTCCGCCTGATGCAGATCGCGTCGGCCGGGTTCTCGGCGGAGTACTTCGCGTCTCCGTCCGGCCGGGTGTTCGCATGGGGTGGGACGTTCGCCCTCGCCGCCTTCGTGTTCGGGATGGCGGTGGCCCGGCCGATCGGCATGCGCATGGGCCGGCTCGCCGCGATGCCTGCGCCGGGGACCCCGGAAGAGCAGGCGGCCCGGGCCGCAGAGCGGGCGACGCTGCAGCGGCGCGCCGCCACCGCCGGGGCCATCAACATCGTCCTGCTGCTCGGCGCCGCGCTCGCCATGGCGACGGCGCGGTACATGTGACCTTCCCGACACCCATTGGACGGACTCGAGAATGACCCTGGCTTCCTTCCGCTTGCCGCTTGCCGCCACAGCCGCCCTGCTGCTCTCCGCCTGCATGCAGACGACCGCCGGGTCGTCGGCGCGGGGCCCCGGCGCCGCGCCGCTCCTGCCGCGCGCCACCGCCGTCGTGTCGGACTCCGTGCCCGAGGTGGCCGGCTTCAGCTCTGCGGTAAAGGTGGGCCTCACGCTCTACCTCTCGGGCCAGGTGGCGCTCGACAGTGCCGCGCGCATCGTGGGGCCGGGCGACCTGCGGCTGCAGGCGCGGCAGAGCCTCGACAACCTGCTCCGCCTGGTCCGCGCGGCGCGGGGACTTCCCGGCGACGTGGTCAAGCTCACCGTCTACGTGGCCGGGCTCGGGCCGGAGTCGGCGCAGGCGATCCGCGACGTGAGCGCCGATGTCTTCGTGGAACAGCCGGCGCCGGCGATCACCATCGTCGGCGTGGAGTCGCTGCCGGTCCCCGGGCTGCTGGTGGCGGTCGATGGCATCGCAGTGCTCCGGGGCGAGTTCGCGGACCGGGAACGGGTGGGCTCCCGCTAGGATGGCCGGACCCCAGGCTACGGTCAGGAGCCTGCCCGAGCTGATCGAGCAGGTGACTCCGCGGGAGCCGGAACCGTCGAGCGGCCGGCGGCGCAGCTACGCGGTGTTCCGGGGCGCAGTGCGCGGCCCGCGCTCGCTGCTCACCACGCTCGACCGGCTCGGCGGCATCGATCCGCCGCACAGCAAGGCACACCTCGAGGAGCACATCCTCCGCAACTTCATGCGCTACGCCCGGCCGCACGTGGGCACCGGGGACGAATGGGAGCTGCTGTTCACGGCCCAGCACCATGGGCTGCCGACCCGACTGCTCGACTGGACCCATTCGCCGCTGGTCGCCGCCCACTTCGCCACCCTGGGCGAGCCGCGCGGTTGCGATCGCGTCATCTGGCGCCTCGACTGGCGCCGGATGCACGAGCGGTTCGGGCTCCGGCCCGTCGCATTCCTGGTCGAGGACCTGGCCCGCACACTCCGCAAGCGCGGCACGCCGTCGCTCTGGGAATTCTTCGAGCGGGCGGACCAGGCGGAGGACGGGTTCGCCGCGATGATCGAGCCGCCCGCCGTCTCCGGGCGCATCTCCGCGCAGTCGGCCGCGTTCACCATCTGCTCGAACCGGGACCGGCCCTTCGCGGCCTTCCTGGCCGAGCACGACCTCTCGGAGGCGCTGACCGAGATCGTGATCCCGGCGGGGGCGGTGAACCTCATCCGCGACCAGCTCGACATCTGCGCCGTGGACGAGCGCCGGCTCTTTCCGGACCTCGACGGCGTGGCACGAGAATTGGGCAGGTACTACGCGAGTTCGGGGCCGGACGGGTGACCCTTGCGGGGCCCGCCATTTTACTGGTAGTATCGCAGGTGAACGCCCCATCGTCCCGATCTGCGCGACATTCGACGGCAGCTCCAGCCCGCGGTCCAGGAGAGTCGATGGACACGATCCGTGAAGCGCGCCTCCGCCCCGAATTCGCCCATCTCTACCCGCCAGTCGCCGCGGCCACCTGGATTCCCGCCGCCGAGGTGGGCGCGCGCATGCTCTTCTGGCACCTCCAGCTCACGGGGACCGTGCGGCTGGGGGACCGGCTGCTTGACGAGGGCCACTTCGAGTTCCGCGGCGGCTGGAGCCGGGGCGACACCTCGGACCTCCGCACCCGCGTGAGCGACGAGAACCCCTGCGAACCCCGCCGCGCCATTTCCGCCTGAGTTGACGGACCGCCCGCCTCGCGGGCAGACTTGGGACACGCCGGCGGAGTGCCGGCCTCGCGCACCGCGCTCAACCGGAGACGTCCCATGTCAGACCCCCAGGGTGGCACCCTCAAGCCCATCAGCCCCGCCCGCGTCGCCGAGGAGCTCCTCAAGCTCCGCAAGCAGCGCGCCGCCGGGGAGCTCGATCACGACGAGTACGAGCACCGCTTCGCCCGGATGATCGGCGAGCTGCGCGACCGGCGCATCGACGGCTCCCGCGCCGAGATCATGGCGGTGCTCTCGCCGCTCCGCGGCACGGGAATCGACGCGGCGGACTTCGACCGGCTCACCAAGCAGCTCGGGCTCGCTTGACCATTGCGGTGCGGGCGCTCGGGCCGGATGGCCCGGGCGTCTCGGCGATCGGCTATGGCGCGATGCACCTGTCGATCGAGGACCGCCCCGACGAGGCGCAGGCAGTCCGCACCCTGCACGCGGCGCTCGACACCGGCATCACCCTCGTCGATACCGCCGACGCATACTCCCTCGGCGACCACGAGATCGGCCACAATGAACGGCTCGTCGCCCGGGCGCTGCGCGAATGGCGCGGCCCGGGCGATTCGGTCATCGTGGCGACCAAGGGCGGTTCCACCCGGCCGGGCGGCCGCTGGGAGCGGGACGGGCGGCCCGCCCACCTGCGCGCCGCCTGCGAGCGCTCGCTCCGGGCGCTCGGCGTGGAGGAGATCGACCTCTACCAGCTCCATGCCCCGGATCCCCGCGTTCCGTTCGAGGAGTCGGTCGGCGCGCTGGCGCGGCTGCTCGAGGAGGGCAAGGTGGTGCGGGTCGGGCTGTCCAACGTGAGCGTGGCGCAGGTCGAGACCGCTGCCCGCATCGTCCCCATTACCACCGTCCAGAACCGGCTGAATCCCTTCTTCCGCGAGTCGCTCGACAACGGCGTCGTCGCGCATTGCATGCGCCAGCGGATCGGCTTCCTCGCCTACAGCCCGGTGGGCGGCGGGCGGCTCAACCGGAAGCTGCCCATGCATCCCGTCGTGAGCGCCATCGCCGCGCGCACGGGCGCGTCGCCCCACGCCGTGGTCATCGCCTGGGTACTGGCCCAGGGCTCCCAGGTGATCCCGATCCCGAGCGCCCGCACCCCCGAACACGTCCGCGACAGCACCAGCGCCTCGATGCTCCACCTCAGCCCCGACGACCTGCGCGCCATCGACGACGCGACCTTCTCCACCGCCTGACGCCCTGCCGCCATTCCACCGCTCCGCCGTCTATATTTCCTCAATGCCAGCCATCCCCCGCCGCCGCACCGTCACCGCCCGGATCGGGGGCGTCCCCGTCGGCTCGGGACACCCCGTCGTCGTCCAGTCGATGACCAACACCGACACGGCCGATGTGGTCCACACGGCGCGGCAGGTCGTGGCGCTTGCGCGCGCCGGGAGCGAGCTGGTCCGGGTCACCGTCAACAACGAGTCGGCCGCCCAGGCGGTCCCGGCGATCGTCGATGCGGTGGAGCGGGCGGGCCTCAGCGTGCCGATCGTGGGTGACTTCCACTACAACGGCCACCTGCTGCTGACCCGGTATCCCGAGTGCGCCCGGGCGCTCTCCAAGTACCGGATCAATCCGGGCAACGTCGGAGGCAAGCGGCAGGACGAGCACTTCCGGGCCATTGTGGACGTGGCGCTGGCGCACGACAAGCCGGTGCGCATCGGCGTCAACTGGGGCTCGCTCGACCAGCAGCTGCTCACCGCGATGATGGACGCCAACGCGCGCTCGGCCCAGCCGATGAACGCCCGCGACGTCACCATGCGGGCGATGGTGGAGAGCGCCCTCCAGAGCGCGGCGTTCGCGGAGCGCGCGGGGATGGAGCACGACCGGATCGTGCTGAGCGCCAAGGTGTCGGGCGTGCAGGACCTGATCGAGGTCTATCGCATGCTCGCCGCGCGCTGCGACTACCCGCTCCATCTCGGCCTCACCGAGGCGGGCCTCGGCGCCAAGGGCATCGTGGCCAGCACCGCCGGGCTCGCGGTCCTGCTCCAGGAGGGCATCGGTGACACCATCCGCGTCTCGCTCACCCCGGCGCCTGGCGGCGACCGGACCGAGGAGGTGCGGGTGGCGCAGCAGATCCTGCAGAGCATGGGCCTCCGCAGCTTCACGCCGCAGGTCACCAGCTGCCCGGGGTGCGGGCGCACCACCAGCACTTTCTTCCAGCAGATGGCGATGGACATCCAGGAGTACCTCCAGCAGAAGATGCCCATCTGGCGCGAGGAGCGGCCCGGCGTGGCGGAGATGAAGGTGGCGGTGATGGGCTGCATCGTGAACGGGCCGGGGGAATCGAAGCACGCCGACATCGGCATCTCGCTCCCGGGCACCTTCGAGGACCCGAAAGCCCCGGTATACGCCGACGGCCGGCTGCTGGTCACCCTCAAGGGAGACCGGATCGTGCCCGAGTTCCTCGCCATCCTCGAGGACTACGTCGCATCGCATTACGGGGTGCGCGCCGATCCGGCGCTGCCGGGCGCAAGTCCGGCCGAGCCGGCCGCACGATGACGACGGTGCACCCGGTGGCGCGCCAGGCGTCCTACACTCGGGTCCTCGTCGCCTGCGTCCTGCTGGCGGCCTCGGCAGGCCGGGCCGCCGCACAGGACGAGGGGATCGCGGTGGGCAGTGCGGCGCCGGCCGTCACCGTGCCGGCGCTCGACGGAACGCCCGTGGACCTGGGCCGCTACATCGGGAAGAAGCCGGTGCTCATCGAGTTCTGGGCCACCTGGTGCACGTCCTGCCAGGCCATGATGCCGCGGCTCACCGCCATGCACGAGCGTTTCGGCGGCGAGGTGGAATTCATCGGCATCAACGTCACGATCAGCGAGACCCGCGAGGGAGTCGCCGCGTACGTGCAGGAGCACGCGCCGCCATTCCTCACGCTCTACGACGAAGCGGGCGAGGGGGCGCGGGCGTACGACCCGCCGGCTACGTCGTTCATCGTGATCGCGGACCGCAGCGGGCGCATCGTCTACACCGGTGCCGGCGGCACGCAGAATCTCGAACCCGCGCTCCTCGCGGTCACGGGGCGCACATCACCCACGAACGGGAAGGAATGAGATGAGGATCCACTATCGGCTGATGGGCGCCGCGGCGCTGTTCGCGGCGGTCGCCACGCCCCTCTCGGCCCAGGCGCAGAAGGGCCCGCCGACGGCGGTGGTGGTGTCGGGGCCGGAGCCCGGGGCCAAGGCACCGGACTTCCGCCTCCCCTGGGCCACGAAGGACTCGATCGGGAGCGTGGCGGACGACTTCGTGCTCAAGAATGCGCGTGGCAGGACGGTCGTGCTGGCGTTCTATCCCGCGGACTTCACCAGCGGATGCACCGCCGAGCTCAAGGCATTCACCGACCGGTACGACGAGCTCTTCGGCGAGGGCGTGGAAGTGGTCGGCATCAGCACCGATTCGCTCGAGACTCACCGCCGGTTCGCGGCCAGCCTGGGGGCGCCGTTCAAGCTCCTGAGCGATCCCTCGCAGCGGGTCGCCCGGACCTACGGCAGCAAGGGCGACACCCGTGCCCGGCGCACCGTCTACGTCATCGATCCGTCGGGGACCATCACCTACCGCGACATGCGCTTCGGGGCGCTCGACCCGCGGGCCTACGATGCCCTCCAGAAGGCGGTCCGGGAGGCGCGTGGTGGCTGATCCGGCCTGGAAGGGAAGGGGGCTCGCCCTCGCGGCCGCGGCGAGCCTCCTGATGGCGGCCCCAGCCGCCGCGCAGGGCGCGCCGCGGGTGACCTGGGGGCTGGAAGGACTTCAGGCGGGTTTCTGCGTGCATTTCCTGCTCGATCCCGCGCTGGTGAACCGCACGCCGTTCCGGAAGGCCGACCTGGTGCCGCTCTCGGAGGCCGTCAACGTGGACGCCTCCCTGCGCCACGCCGCGGCCGAGTCGGCGGACTTTGCCGGCTGGACGCCGTCGGCGATCTGCACCTACCACTTCGGCTCCACCCGCCGGGGGAACCGGGTCCAGCACGACGACGACAAGCCGCAGGTGGTCGCCGTCTGGCGCCTGTCGGCCCGGAGCGAGGACGAGCCCGTACCGGCCGACGTGATGGCGTCGAGCTTCGACCTTGCCCGCCAGCTCTCGCGGCCGGGCCTCAAGGTCACCCTTGTCCGCTCCACGGCCGGCAAGGTTCCCGAGTCGACCATGGACGAGCTCAGGGTGGTGATCGACCGTTCGACGACGATCGTCTGGAGCGGCTCGTTCGCGCCCGACTCGACACTGTCGGTGGGGCCCGGCACTGAGCGCTGGCGCCTGCGCGGAACCGAGGAGAGCGTCTGGACCGGACAGCGGGCGTTCCAGCCCACCGAGGCGCTCCGCATGGTCGGCTCGGTGAGCGTGTCAGGCAAGACCGACCTCGCCCGCGTGCTTCAGGCCTCACCGATCCGATGGGTCGGCCCACTGTATCGTGGCGGTTCAGGAGAGATCAGCTTCTTCCGCTGAGTCCTCAGCGGGTTTGCACGCGCCGTGTTGATGCCGGCACGAGGCGTCGCGGAGACTGTTGATACCGTGGAAAAGCGGCGAGACCCGAAGACCGAGGCGACAGTGGCGACACTGTCGCCTTCGTCTATTCCGGGTTAGAGGCAGTGGCGCAGTGAGTTGTGATTATTGAGTTTACGAGATTGTGCTAATGTAAGTTCTCCGATCTGGTCGAGCGGGTCCCGGACCGACTCGAAGTCAGGGCCGACCCCTCTTGCAGGTTTTCAACACCACGATCTTCATGCTGAAAACATCGCCGTGCTCAGTCCGGCAAACTGTGGAAAACAACAGATCGGGATGCGCGCCGAACCGGGTGCCGCTAAACTGGGGCACGCAGCGTTCCGCTCTCTCCACCCACGGAGTCCAGTGACCCGCACCGCCACCCGCCGCACCAAGATCGTCGCCACGCTCGGCCCGGCCTGGGACACGCCCGACCGGATGCGCGCGCTTCTCGAAGCCGGTGTGGACATGGTCCGCATCAACGCATCGCATGGCACACCGGAGATCCGCTCCCGGTGGTTCACCGACCTCAAGCAGGTGCTTGCCGAGCGCCAGGAGCGGGGCATGTCGGCGGCGATCCTGGTGGACCTCCAGGGCCCGCGCATCCGGGTGGGCCGGCTCGATGCGCCCCGGATGCTGGTGCGCGGCGAGCCCGTCGTGTTCGCCCCGGAGGAGGAGGCGTCGGCCGAGGAGATCCCCACCACCTATCGGGGACTGGCGCGGGACGTGGCGCCCGGCTCGCGCATCCTCCTCGACGACGGCCTGCTGTCGGTCGAGGTGGCGGACGTCTGGGACGAGCGCGTGCGCGGAGTCGTGCTCTATGGGGGCGAGCTGCGATCGAACAAGGGCATCAACCTGCCTGGGATCGAGGTGAGTGCCCCGGCCATCAGCGAACGCGACCGTGAAGAGGTGGCGCGGGCCATCGAGCTGGGCGCGGACTACATCGCCATGTCGTTCGTCCGGAAGCCGGAGGACATCGAGGAGCTGCGCCTGCTGGTCCCGAAGCCGGTGCGGATCATCGCCAAGATCGAGAAGGACACGGCCCTCCGGAATCTCCGCCCCATCCTGCTCGCGGCGGACGCGATCATGGTCGCGCGCGGCGACCTGGGGGTGGAGCTGCCGTTCGAGGAGGTCCCGCTGGCGCAGAAGCGCCTCATCCGCGAGGCCAACCTCTGCAACAAGCCGGTGATCACGGCGACGCAGATGCTGGAATCGATGGTGCACGCCCCGCGCCCCACCCGCGCCGAGGCGTCCGATGTCGCGAACGCCATCCTCGACGGGACCGACGCCGTCATGCTCTCGGCGGAGACCGCCGTCGGGGAATATCCGCTGGAGGCCGTCCAGGCGATGGTGCGGATCGCCCGTGAGGTGGAGGGACGGCGGCGCGCCCGCGGTGCCGGCGGCGCCGTGGACCTGGCCCTCGGCATCGGCGCCGAGGAAGGGGAGCGGCTCGGCCGCCGTGAGGGCGACCGGGAACCGACCCGCACCGAGAACGCCATCGCCGTGGCCACCTGTGCCGCGGCGGAGCTGCTCCGCTCGCCCGTGATCGTCTGCTTCACCAGCAGCGGCTTCACGGCCCGCACGGTGGCGTCCTACCGGCCATCGGTGCCCATCGTCGCTGTGACGCCGGAGCCTGAGACCTTCCGGCAGCTCGCGCTGATCTGGGGCGTGGTGCCGGTGCTGGTCGAGCACTTCCCCACCTACGAGCACATGCTGCCCGTGGCACGGCAGCGGCTGCTCGACCGCGGCCTCGCGGCGGTCGGGGATCGGGTGGTGGTCACGGCGGGCGTGCCGTTCGACCGGTCGGGCACCACCAACCTGGTCAAGGTGGAGACGGTCTAGCGTGGCGGGCAGCTGACGTGGCGCGACTCAGGTTCCTGGGGACCGGGACGTCGTTCGGCATTCCCCAGGTCGCGTGCGACTGCGCCGTCTGCCGCTCCACCGACCCGCGCGACCGGCGCACCCGCTCGGCGGCGGTGCTCGAATCCGGGGGCGCCAGCATCCTGATCGACACGCCACCCGAGCTGCGCCTCCAGCTGGTGGGCGCGGAGATCAGCAGCATCGATGCCGTCCTCTACACCCACGAGCACGCCGATCACATCAACGGCATCGACGACCTCAGGATCTTCTCCAACCGCGACCGCAGCCCGATGCCGGTGTACGGGCCCGTGGAAACGCTGGCGCGCCTGCGGACCTCCTTCAATTACATCTTCGACGCGGACGTGACGCCGTTCGCCGGCACCTCGAAGCCGCATCTCGCGCCGACGGCGCTGCAGCCGGGAGAAGAGGTCGAGATCGCCGGCGTGCGCGTGCTCCCGCTGGCATTCGACCACGGACACCTGCGCGTCTTCGGTTACCGTTTCGGCCCGGTCGCGTACATTACGGACGTCAAGGAGGTCCCGGCCGCGGCTCGCGAACGGCTCGCGGGCCTCGAGGTGCTCGTGCTGAACGCCCTCTGGTGGCGGCCCCACCCGACCCACCTGAGCATCGCCGAGGCGGTGGAAACGGCGCGCGCGATCGGGGCGGCGCGGACGTACCTCACGCACCTCACCCACGAGACCGGCCATGCCGAGCTCGCGGCGGCGCTGCCGGCCGGGATCGAGCCGGCCTACGACGGTCTCATCGTGGAGGCATCGTGATCAGGCTGCAATACGGACGGATGCTCGAGGACGGCCTCGACGGGGGCATCGACGGCGAGCGCGGCCTCTCCCGGGCGCGCCTCGGCGAGCTGGCGCGGCGCTTCGCGGCGGTGCAGGGCGACGTCCGCACCCGGAGCGCCGCCGGCGAGTACGCCTTCGAGGGGCTCACCGACCAGGAGACCACAGTCAAGGCGATCGATACCTTCGCCCAGGGCGTGGGGCAGGCGTACGACCACGTGCTGGTGCTCGGCATCGGCGGGTCCGCGCTGGGCACCAAGGCCATCCTCAATGCGCTCAAGCCGCCGGCCTGGAACGAGCTCGACGACGAGGCGCGCGAATTCTATCCGCGCCTCACCGTGCTCGAGAACGTGGATCCGGCCTCGGTGGGTGCGGCGCTCCGCCGCATCGATCCGCGCCGCGTGCTGGTCAACGTCATCAGCAAGTCGGGCGGGACGGCGGAGACGATGGCGCAGTACCTCGTGGTCCGCGCGTGGCTCGACGCGGCGCTCGGCGAGGCGGCGGGGCGTCACCTCGTCTTCACCACCGACCCGGCCCGCGGCGCGCTGCGCGAGCTGGCCGGCCGGGAAGGGATCGCCACGCTCGAGGTGCCCCCGGATGTGGGCGGGCGCTTCAGCGTGCTTTCCCCCGTGGGCCTGCTGCCTGCCGCGCTGGTCGGGGTGGACATCGGGCAGCTCCTCATCGGCGCTCGCCGCGCCGTCGAGGCGGCGCAGGGCGAGGACCTGCTGAAGAACGCGGCGGCGCTCTATGCCGGCCTCCTCTGGGCGGCGGATGTGTGGCTGGGGGCCCGGATCCACGTGCTCATGCCCTATTCCGACCGCCTGCGGGAGTTCGCCGAATGGTACCGGCAGCTCTGGGCCGAGAGCCTGGGCAAGCGGCTCGACCGGCGGGGCGAGGTCATCAACGCCGGGCCGACGCCGGTGGGCGCGGTGGGCGCCACCGACCAGCACAGCCAGGTCCAGCTCTTCATGGAAGGGCCGTACGACAAGGCCATCACCTTCATCGACGTGGCGGTGCCCGGCGAGGACATCACCATCCCCGGCGGAACGGCGCTGCCGTCCGATCTCGCCTACCTGCCCGGCCACAGCCTCAACGAGCTGCTGCGCGCCGAGCTCGAGGCCACGTCGTCGGCGCTCGCGCGCATGGGCCGGATGAACATGACGCTCCGGCTGCCCGACCTCACGCCGGCGACCTTCGGCGAGCTGATCATGTTCTTCCAGCTCGCCACCGGCTACGCCGGCGTCTGGTACAACGTCAATCCGTTCGACCAGCCCGGCGTGGAGCTGGGCAAGCGGCTCACCTTCGGCGCGATGGGGCGCCCCGGCTTCGCGGGCGAGCGGATCGCGCCGCGTCCGGCGGGCGACGAGGCCTGACCCGGCCTCGGCGACGGCCCGGTCCCGCCTTTGACGCTCTCAGGCGCGGCGTCTAGCTTTTGCCGGGTGCGGCGGGCGATGCAATTCTTCGAGGACACGAGGCAATGGCGGATCTGATCCGGAAATCGGTGGCGCGCTTCGGCGGCGCCGTGACGCTCATTCCCGGCGGGGTGTCGGTCGAGGACCCGGCCCGCCTGCGCGGGCCGGCCATGGACGCGCTGGTGCGGGACGCGGTGTTCGGACCGGCGGAGGAACGCGAGGCGGCGCGCTGGCTTCTCTGGGAGCTGGGGCAGGTGCAGGGCGTGCGCCCGGCCTCGATCCACGATCTCTACATGGCGCGGGGCCGCGGCGAGTGCAGCGGCTTCACGGTGCCGGCGATCAACGTGCGGATGATGGCGTACGACACCGCGCGTGCCGTCTTCCGTGCGGCGAAGGCGGGGCGGGCCGGCGCGATCATCCTCGAGATCGCCCGCTCGGAGATCGCCTACACCGACCAGCGGCCCGCCGAGTACGTCGCGGTGATGATCGGCGCCGCGCTCCGCGAGGGCTACGCGCTCCCGCTCTTCATCCAGGGCGACCACTGCCAGGTGAACCACAAGAAGTACCAGGCCGACCCCGACGGCGAGGTGGGAGAGGTGAAGAAGCTGATCGCCGAGGAAGTGGCGGCCGGCTTCTACAACATCGACGTGGACACCTCCACGCTCGTGGACCTGGGCCAGCCGACGCTGGAGGAGCAGCAGCGCGCCAACTTCGAGCGTGCGGCCGAGATCACGGCGTTCATCCGGGAGCGGGAGCCGGACGGCGTGACCGTCTCGGTCGGCGCCGAGATCGGCGAGGTGGGCATGAAGAACAGCACCGTCGAGGAGCTGGACGCCTTCATGCAGGGGTTCAATGCGACGGCGGCGCGGCTGGGGATCGCCGAGGGCATCAGCAAGATCTCGGTGCAGACCGGCACCTCGCACGGCGGCGTGGTGCTGGCGGACGGCAGCATCGCCGACGTCAAGCTCGACCTCGAGGCGCTGGCGGCGCTCTCGCGCGTGGCGCGCGAGTCCTATGGCCTCGCCGGCGCGGTGCAGCACGGCGCCAGTACCCTCCCGGCGAGCGCCTTCGGGAACTTCCCGCGCATCGAAACCTGCGAGATCCACCTCGCCACCAATTTCCAGAACATCGTCTTCGATCATGCCGCGCTGCCGGCGGACCTGCGCCGGCGCATGTATGGCTGGCTGGACGAGAACGCCGAGAGCGAGCGGAAGCCCTCCGACTCGGATGAGCAGTTCTACTACAAGGCGCGCAAGAAGGCGATCGGGCCGTTCAAGGAGGAGCTCTGGGGCCTTCCCGAGGCGGAGCGCGCGGCGATCGCGGCGGACCTCGAGCGCACCTTCGCCTTCCTCTTCGAGCAGCTCAACGTCAACGGCACCGCCGACCTGGTGGACCGATTCATTCAGGCACCGATGCAGCATCACGCCTCGCTCGAGCAGGTCCTGGTCCGGGCCGCCGACGACGCGGATGCGGGCGAATAGGAGATCCCGATCATGCGACGCAAGCAGCAGCCTCCCGAGGTCGTGTACGTGGAGCGGGGCGGCGATGCCTCCGCCCGGTGGCTCTTCTGGGGCGCGTGCCTCGGCGCCGGCCTCGCGCTCCTCTACGCCCCCCGCAGCGGCGAGGAGACGCGGCGCCTGCTGCAGCGCCGCCTCTGGAAGATCCGGGCGATGACGGAGGAGAAGGTGGACGAGCTGGTCGAGCAGTTCGGCCCCCGGCGGGGCGCATCGCACCCGGCCGCCGACGACGAGATCCCGACCACCGACATGCTCGACGAGGACGAGGACCTGGGCGACCTTCCGCCGGCGGCCCTGGAGCGCGGGCGCGCGGCGCCCTCGGCCCGCGAAGAGCTCGAGCGGCGCCTCGCCGACGCGCGCGCCCGCCGCCGGCGCGAGGCCACGCCGTCAGGCGAGTTCGAGGAGCCGCTCGCCTGAGCAGCGTCCTGCGGCGCGGCGGCTGGTACCTCTCGCCGCTCGGGTTCCTGCGCCGCGTGCTCCAGGCAGCCGACGAGAGCAACATCCCCTTCCTCGCGAGCGCGCTCACCTTCGATGCGCTGCTCGCGGGGGTGCCCCTCGTCCTGCTGATCCTGATCGGCATCAGTCATCTGGTGCAGTCGATGGCCACCGGGAGCGGGGTCGATCCCACGACGCTCCTGCACCGGTTCCTCCCGCCGCACGCTCCCGGCCCCGGCGATCCCTTCACGGTGATCGAGACCCTGCTCGAAGGCATCGCCAGGAACCGCGGCACCATCTCGCTCTACGCCGTCCCGGCGTTCCTCTGGTTCAGCACCCGGCTCTTCGCCGGCGTGCGGACCTCGCTCAACCACATCTTCGACGTCTCGGTGCGTCCCGCGCGCCGCCGCCACTTCCTCGCCACGCTCGGCCTGGCCAAGGCACGCGACGCCACGATGGTGGTGGCGACGCTGCTCCTCTTCATGCTCAACACCGCGCTCACCGCGGGACTCACGATCGTCCAGGCGCGAGGCGCGGCGTCGGAGCGCTTCGGCTTCGTGTTCTCGACGCTGGGCCGGATGACCGGCGAGCTGGTGACGATCCTCTTCTCGGTGAGCCTCTTCTTCGTGATCTACAAGTACGCCTCGGTGCGCAAGCTCCCCTGGCGCTCCGCCCTGCTCGCCGCCACCTTCGCCGCGGTCGCCTTCGAGCTCGCCAAGCGCCTCTACGCCCTGTACCTGCAGAACTTCGCCACGCTCCGCGCCCCCTCCGGCGACGCCACGGTCGGCGCCGTCGGCCTGTTCGTCCTCTGGGTCTATTACACGGCGGTCGTCTTCCTGCTGGGCGGGGTGGTGGCGGAGACGTGGGAGCTCAGGCGGATGCAGCAGAAGCAGCGGGCGATATTGACGTGAGGTCGGGACGGTCGGGGCGGTCGGGACGGTCGGGACGGTCGGGACGGTCGGGACGGTCGGGACGGTCGGGAC
>CAMLLJ010000051.1 GCA_946480845.1 uncultured Gemmatimonadota bacterium | reverse complement strand
ACCGCGACATCAAGCCGGAGAACATCCTGCTCCAGGGCGGGCACGCGCTGGTGGCCGACTTCGGCATCGCGCTCGCGGTGCAGCAGGCCGGCGGCCAGCGGATGACGCAGACCGGCCTGTCACTCGGGACGCCGCAGTACATGAGCCCCGAGCAGGCGATGGGCGAGCGGAGCGTGGATGCCCGGAGCGACCTCTACGCCCTTGGCGCCGTGACGTACGAGATGCTCACCGGCGAGCCGCCCTTCACCGGGCCCACCGTCCAGGCCATCGTCGCGCGGCTGGTGACGGAAGAGCCGCGCCGCATCAGCGTCCAGCGCAAGGCCGTGCCGGAGCACGTCGAGGCCACGGTCCTGCGCGCACTCGAGAAGCTCCCGGCAGACCGCTTCCCGTCCGCCCCCGACTTCGCCGCCGCGCTGTCGGGCACGGGCACGCTCCGCCTCCGCCCTGACCGCCCTGACCGCCCCGACCGTCCCGACCGTCCTGACCGTCCCGACCGTCGCGCCGTCTGGTACGCCCTTGCATTGCTCATTACCGCCGCGGCGCTCTACGGCTGGCTCCGTCCGCTGCCGTCGGCGCCGCCCAGCCGCCAGCGCATCGTGCTCTGGGACGCGCCCTATCCTGATTTCCTCGTGCCGAGCTCTGCCCGTGTCGAGAGCCGGCTCGCCATCTCGCCCGACGGATCGGTCATCGCCTTCACCGACTCCGCCGCCGACGACACCCGGCTCATGGTCAAGCGGCGCACCGACGTGCACCCGACCCCGCTGCCGGGCACCGAGGGGGCGGCGGGTCCGTTCTTCTCGCCGGACGGCCAGTGGATCGGCTACTTCGCGCATGGGGGCAAGGTCCGCAAGGTGCCCGTCACCGGCGGCGGCTCGATCGAGGTCGCGGCGACGGGCAACGAGACCTACGTCATCGGCACCTGGCTCGACGACGGTCGGATCGTCTTCGTGGATGGCGTCGGCGGGCTCTCCAGCGTTCCCGGCGACGGCGGGACGGTGTCGGTCGTCCGCGCCACCGATCCGCGGCACCGGGACGATCCCTCCTCGCTGTCCGCGCTCCCCGGCAGCCGCGGCCTCCTCTTCACGGGGTGTCCCGGCAACTGCGCCAGCGGGTCGGGGGCCTACGTGTACGACCTGGAGGCCGACAGCGTCCGTCTGCTGGTGCCCAACGCGGCCGGTGTCTGGTACTCGCCGACCGGCCACCTCCTGTACACGGCCCGCGAGGGCGGGCTCTTCGCCGCCGGCTTCGACCTGCGCCGGATGGCGGTGACCTCCGGCGCGGTCCCGGTCGCGGACGGGGTCGCACCGAACTCCCTTGCGCTGTCGGCGTCCGGCACCGCGGTGTACAGCCTGGGTACCGAGGACGTCGCCCGGTCGACGCTGGTCTGGGTGGCGCGCGATGGGACGGTGGAGCCGTTCGCGCCGGACTGGGTCGCCGCGTTCGAGTACCCGGCGCTGTCGCCCGACGGCACCAGCCTCGCCGTGAGCGTGCGCGAGGCGGTGACCGGGCTCTGGATCCGGCGGGCCGACGGATCGCGCATCCGGGTATCGCGCGGGGCGCTGGGAACCTGGCGGCCCTCCTGGACACCGGATGGGCGGAGCCTCGCGTTCACCACCACTAACGCCGTCTCGTCGGAAGCGGGCGCCAACGACGTCTATCTCGCCCCTGCCGACGGCGGCAGCCCGCCCAGACTGATTGCCGACCTGGATGTGGGGGCCTGGGAGGTCGAGCTCAGCCGCGACGGCGAGTGGATGGTCGTGCGCTCGGACCAGCAGGCCGCGTTCGGCGTCTTCCATGCCCGGCGGCTGCGCGGCGATACGGCGCTGACGCTGATCCACTCGGACAGCAGCTTCAACACCCAGGCCGCGCTGTCGCCCGACAGCCGCTGGCTTGCCTTCACGTCGGACCGCTCGGGCCGGGCCGAAGTGTACGTCGCCTCCTTCCCGGACATGCAGGTGAAGTACCAGGTGTCGGAAGGCGGTGGCACCGAGCCGAGATGGGCGCACAGCGGGCGGGAGCTGTTCTTCAAGAGCAGGGGAAAGCTGATGAGCCTGCCGGCGACGCCAGGGGCCGGGTTCGCGCCGGGGAGTGCGCGGCCGCTCTTTTCCATTGCCGGGTATGCCGGCGCGAACAACCGCCCGCAGTACGACGTGGCGCCGGACGACCGGAGGTTCCTGATGATCCGGCGGCCGACGAGCGACCGGCCGCAGGAGGTGGTGCTGGTGGATGGGTTCTTCGCGGACCTGAAGAGGAAGCGGTAGCGGAGTCATCCCGAGCGAAGCGAGGGATCTGCTCCACGCATGGCTCGAACTACGCGTAAGGCAGATCCCTCGCTTCGCTCGGGATGACCCCGGTGGCCCGTCCGACCCCGTTCACCCCGCCCGCTTCCTCACCTCCTCCACCTTCGCCCGCGCCTCCCGGACCTCTCCCTGCAGCTCCGGTTCCGCCTTGCTCCACATCTCCAGGAACTTGTCGAGATGCTCGATGGCGCGGCGGTTGTCGCCACGCTGGGCGTAGAGCTCCCCAGCCCAGCGGTGCGAGCGCGCCGCCCAGCGGGCATTGACGTAGTCCTGCGCATCCGCGCTGGCCAGGAACTTCTCGTAGTACACGAGCGCCGAGTCGGCACGGCCCGCGAGGTCGTGGGCCCGGGCGATCTGGGCCCAGGCGTAGCGGTCGTAGATCGAGCGGCGCGCGTCGGCCTCCTGCAGCAGCCGGATCGCGTCGTCCCACTTCTTCTCGGCGAGGGCGACGCCGGCCCCGTAGGCGGCGCGCCGGCCCACCGGGTCGCGCGCCAAGGAGGCGAGGTCACGTTCGTACCCGGCCTGCGCCTGCCGCGCCAGTGCCGGGTCCTCGATCGCCGAGGCGATCTCGGCGACGCGCTCCCACGGCCGCTCACTCGGCGGGATCGAATCCATCGGTGTGCGCGCCCAGCCCCGCGCGAGCGCCGCGCGCGCCCCTTCCGCGTCCCCGCGCACCACGCCGGCGAAGTAGGCGGTGTCCACCGCCGCCGCGAACCGGTTGGCCGGCGAGGGCGAGGAGCGCAGCGTCGCCTCCGTGGAAAGCGCCGCCCAGCGGAGCGCCTCCCGCGGCTGCCCGCGATGTTCGGCCACGAGCGCGGCACCGAACGCGGCGCGCGATCCCTGCCGACTGGCGCCCGCCTCGGCGTAGCCCACCCGCGCGATGCTGTCGGCCCGGTCCATGTCGCCGCGGCCCCAGGCGACCAGCCACTCCGCCTGGCGGTGGTCGCTGCTGTTGGGATACCGCACCTTGAAGGCGGCGACCGTGGAGTCGAGCGCGCTGAACCGGCCGTTCCGCACCTGCTCCCGGATCAGGTTCGTGAAGGCGCCGCCGAAGGAGCGCGGCAGCTGTACGACGCGGCGGTACATCTGCTCGGCGCGCTCGTGGTCGCCCTTCTGCCCATACACCACGCCGGCGTTGTTGATGGCACTGGTGCTGAGCGAATCGAGCCGCATCGCCTCCTCGTACGCGGCAAGCGCCTTGTCGTGGCTCGGCTCGGGGCCGTTGGTGTAGTAGTAGCCCTCGGTGAGCAGCCGCTCCATCTCGCTGAGCCGCGCCCGGTGGCGGAACGCGGTGCTGGCCGCGGCGAGCGCCTGGGCCCGGTCGGTCCCCTCGTTGTTGAGCAGGACCGACAGCTTGCGCCATGCCATCGCGAACGCGGTATCGATCGCCACCGCCTCGCGCAGCAGGGTGATGCCCCGCTCGGTGTCGCCCTGCTCGTCGGCGGTGAGCGAGCCCTCGACGTACTTGCGGAGCGCGGGGAGCGATGGCGTGGTCACTCGCTCGAGTTCCGAGCTCGCGCGGATGGTGCGGAGCGACTCGCCGGCGCGCTCGCGCACCGCGCGGGAGAGCTTGCCGAGCGCCGCGAGCAGCTCGTCCTCGCTGGCCGCCGTCTCGCGGAAGGTGGCCAGCTCGGCGCCGTCCAGCGTCGCCACCAGCCGGCCCGAGATCACGTAGGTCTGGCCCAGTCGCACGATGCCGCCGTCGAGCACCGCCTTCGCCCCTTCGCGCGTGCCGATCTCGCGCGCCAGGTCGAATGGCACGGCGCTCTCCGACGGGCGCTCCATCAGCCCGAGGATTTGTCGCATCGACGCGCGGGTCAGCACGTTGAGCGAGCTCGACTGCGCCAGGTCGGTCCGGAGCGCCTCGGCGACGGTGGCGCCGAGCGTCGAGTCGCCGGGCGGCGAGCGGAAGTCGGCGACGACCAGCGTCTCCTTGTCGCCGAAGGCGCCGGTCCCGCGCAGCGACGCGGCCGGTCCGATGCCCATTGCCCGGCTCACCATGAAGCCCACTACCAGCACGGCGAAGGCGACCAGCGCCACCGACCCGCCCAGCCAGGTCCGCCTCCACGAGACGTGCGGGCTGGCCTTGAGCGCGATCGTCGCCATGGTGCCCTGCACGGCCGAGGGCGTGCCGCCCGGCGTGAGCGTGGGCGTCGCGGTGAAGGCGCGATGCGCGGTGCGCTGCACGTAGGCGGTGAAGGCGATCACCGGGAGTCCGGCGAGCATCACGCCGATCGAGCCGGGCAGCACCCAGTCCGGCAGCCCGATCACTTCCGTCGCGGCCCACGCAGTGACGATCACCGCGGCCGAGGCGGCGGCCCAGATGGTGAGCGCGCGGCCCAGCCGCACCTTCCCGCCGCGGAGTACGGCCGGCGCGGTGGCGAAGTCGCCGCTGCTGGTGACGGTGTCGAGCACCCGCACGATGTCGCGCGCCGACTGCGGCCGCTCGGCCGCGGACTTGGCCAGGCAGGCCATCACCACGTCGGCGAGCGCGGGATTGAGGTCGGGGCGCAGGGCGCGGATGTCCTGCGGCGGCTCCATCATGTGCGCCGCCACGAGCCGCGCCGCTGAATTGGCCTGGAAGGGCGGGCGGCCGCCGAGCATCTCGTAGGCCATCGCGCCGAAGGAGTAGAGGTCGGCGCGGTGGTCCACCTCGTCGCCCGCGGCCTGCTCCGGCGCCATGTAGGTGGGTGTCCCGATCGAGGTGCCCACCTGGGTCAGCGTCGCATTGGTCTCGCCGGTGGTGCGCGCGGCGTTGATGGCCTTGGCGATGCCGAAGTCGGTGACGGTGGCGCTGCCCGAGGAGAGGAGGACGTTGTCGGGCTTGATGTCGCGATGGACGATGCCGCGCTCGTGCGCGTGGGCCAGCGCCCGGGCCACGTCGCGCAGGATGCTCACGGCCTCGCCGGTCTCGAGCCCGCCCTGGGCAAGGCGGTGCCGGAGACTGTCGCCCTCGACGTAGGGCATGGTGAACCAGGGCAGCCCCTCCACCTCGCCGGTGGTGAGCACCGGGACGATGTGCGGGTGCTGCAGCCGGGCGGCGGTCATCACTTCGCGGCGGAAGCGCTCGACCGAGATGCCGGCGAGGAGCTCCGGGGCGAGGACCTTGACCACCACCTGGCGGCCGAGGGCGCGCTCGGTGGCGAGGTAGGTCCGGGACATGCCGCCGCCGCCGAGCTCGCGCTCGAAGTCGTGCGTCGCGGAGAGGGCCTGCTCGATCCTGCTGCGCAGGTCGTCCATCAGGGGCCTTGAGGGGGGTGGTGGAATATGCGGGCTGGGAGGCAAGCGGGCAACGGAGTCATCCCGAGCGCAGCGAGGGACCTGCTGACCCGGGGGTCGAGGTACGCGTCAGGCAGGTCCCTCGCTCCGCTCGGGACGACAAAGGAATTCTTGTTGATCGGGCGCGGAGACGCGGAGACGCGGAGAACGGAGAAAAGCAACAACAACTGATGGAAACAGCACACCCACAAAGTTCCTGCTGTTCTCCGCCCTCCGCGTCTCCGCGTCTCCGCGCCCGAACAAACAAATTCCATAAGCTTTTCAATCCGGCCGGTCCCGCGTATCGTCCCTCCATGGCACCCGTCCAGCCCGACCCGAAGAGGATCAAGGCGTTCCGCACTGCCTCCGCATTCGAGCGGTGGCTCGCGGACCATCACGCCCGCGAGCCCGAGATCTGGGTGCGCATATATAAGAAAGGGACCGGCAAGCCGACGGTGACTCACGCCGAGGCGCTTGATTCGGCGCTCTGCTGGGGTTGGATTGACGGGATCCGGAAGGGGCTCGACGAGGAGTCGTTCCTCCAGCGCTTCACGCCGAGGCGGCGGAAGAGCATCTGGAGCCAGGTGAACCGGGAGCATGTGGCGCGGCTGGTGGCGGAGGGGCGGATGCGCGAGCCGGGGCAGCGCGAGGTGGACGCGGCGAAGGCGGACGGGCGCTGGGACGCCGCGTACGCGCCGATCCGGAGCGCGAGCGAGGCCAGTATTCCGGAAGACCTGCGGACGGCGATCGAGAAGAGCCCGCGGGCGCGCGCGGCGTTCCGGACGCTCAACCGGATGAACCTGTTCGCGCTCGGGTTCAGGGTGGGGAACATGAAGACGCCGGCGGGGCGGGCGAGGAAGATCGAGGCGCTGGTGAAGATGCTGGAGCGGGGGGAGACGATCGTGCCGCAGAACCGGAGTCATCCCGAGCGCAGCGAGGGATCTGCTTGACGCGTGGCTCGAACTCCGGGACAGCAGATCCCTCGCTGCGCTCGGGATGACTCCGTCGAAGGCGGACCTCCTCGCCGCCGCCAACCGCCGCCTCCCCGACCTGATCGCCCCCGGCCTGACGATCCTGTTCTGCGGCATCAACCCCGGCCTGTACTCCGCGGCCGTGGGTCACCACTTCGCCCGTCCGGGAAACCGTTTCTGGCCGGCGCTCTACGCAGGCGGATTCACCGAGCGCCTCTACTCGCCCGCCGAGGGCGGCCGGTTGCTCGGGATCGGCTACGGGCTCACGAACCTCGTGCCGCGAGCCACTGCCGGCGCCGCCGAGCTGACGGCGGACGAGCTCCGTGCAGGTGCGGGGGCGCTGGCCGGCAAGGTCCGGGTCCATGGGCCCAGCTGGGTGGCGATCCTGGGCATCGGCGCCTATCGGACGGCATTCGGCCGGCCGCGGGCCGCGCTCGGCCGACAGGATGAGCGCATCGAGGGAGCGCGCATCTGGCTCCTGCCGAGCCCGAGCGGGCTCAACGCGCATCATCAGCCGAGGGATCTGGCGGTGGCGTTTGGTGAGCTGAGGCGCGCAGCGCACCGGAGTCATCCCGAGCCGAAGGCGAGGGATCTGCGTAACGCGTAGCTCGAACTCCGGGCGAGCAGATCCCTCGCTGCGCTCGGGATGACCGCATGCCCAGGAGAACCGATGATCGCCCGCACCTGGCACGGCATGGTCCCGGCAGCCCGCGGTGACGAGTACGCTGCCTACCTCGCGAAGACCGGCATCCCCGATTACCGCAGCACTCCCGGCAACCTCGGCGTTCACGTGCTCAGGCGCACCGAGGGGGACCGGACGCACTTCCTGCTGGTGACGTTCTGGGATTCCTGGGACAGCATCCGCGCGTTTGCGGGGGATGATGTGGAGCGGGCGAAGTACTATCCGGAGGACCGGGAGTTCCTGATCGAGCTGGAGCCGAAGGTGGTGCATTACGACGTGGTCGAGGAGGCATAGGGGTCATCCCGAGCGCAAGCGAGGGATCTGCTCACCGGGGTTTCGAACTCCCCTTGAGCTGTTCCCTCGCTCGCGCTCGGGATGACACCGCTCGCCGCCCCGACCCCGCTAGCCGTTCCTCTCCGCCAGCATCCTCTCCGCAAAGTCCAACCCCTCCTCCAGCCGCATCACCCGATCCTCCAGCGACTGCACGTACGCCTGCTGCTCCTCGAACCTCTGCTGCAGCTCGGCCAGGCGCATGTCGCTGAGGCTCGGCCCGCGCCGGTGCCAGCGCTGCCCCGAGCGGGTGACCAGCATGACGATCAGCACGATCACGAGGATGGACATCATGGCTCAGCCCTCCTGGGTACCGGAGCCCGACCCGGCCGTTCCCTTCCACGCCAGCTCGATGTCATCGGCGGCCTTCTTGAGGATCTCGGCGACCCGCTTGACGGCCGGATCATCCGGCCCCCTGCGCCAGGCGGTCCGGAAGGTGTCCCGGGCCAGCCGCCCGAACTCCCCCTGCAGCTCGCCGATGGCCCCGCCGGTGAAGTCCCGGACGGTCTCCCGCACCCGGGCGACGATCTCGTCGAGCAGATCCCGGTGCTCCTCGAGGTACTTATCCCCTTCGGGCGTCACCTCATAGACCTTCTTACCGCCCACGTCCACGCCCTTCACGTAGCCCTCGTCCTCGAGGAGTTGGAGGGTGGGGTAGACGGTCCCGGCGGAGGGGGTGTAGCAGCCACCCATCTTCTCCTCCAGGGCCTTGATGACCTCGTAGCCATGGCGGGGCTTCTCCTTGAGGAGCCGGAGGATGACGAACTTGATCTCCCCCGACTCGAACATCTGCCGGCGCCCGCGCCCCCGTCCTGGGCCGCTCCACCCCCCGAACCCCCGGCTTCCGAAGGGGAACCCGGCCCCGAAGTCGAACCCGCCTCTGTGACTGGTCATATGGTGTCTCCATGCTGTCGTGGCGACGATATGTCGCGACGTATCGGACGATATATCGTCAAGAGGCGGGGTTTAGTCAAGGACGGGCGTCATCCCAAGCCGAAGGCGAGGGATCTGGCCGACGCGTAGTCCGAACCCGGCCGCGCAGATCCCTCGCTCCGCTCGGGATGACCTCCTTCGCACCGCACTGGATGACCTCCTCCGCCGTTTGTCGGCATGCCGACCCGAAATGTCGATCTACCTGAACAGCTCCCCAGCCACCTCGTCCGCGTTCCCCGTCCGGAGACTCCATGCCGACCCGCACCCCCTGGCCCGCGCTGGCCACGACCCTGACCTTGCTCCTTGCCGCCTGCGGCAGCGAACAACCGACCGAGCCCGGTCCGCTCGATGCCGCCCGCGGCGGGATCCCGGGGAGCGGTGCCGCGCCGCTCACCGCCACCCCCTCCCCGGTGGCGCTCCTGATCCCGTCCACCACCACCGCCACCGTCACCGCCACCGTCCAGTTCACCGGCAACATCGCTTCGGCCACGTCCGACGCGGCCTGCGCGACGGTGAGCCCGCTCAGCCTCCCGGCCACCAAGCCGGCCGGAAGCTCGGTGTACGTCGCCACCTTCACGGTCACGGGGGTGGCGCAGGGGAACTGCACCGTCACCCTGACCGACAAGCGGGGCGGGACCGCGATCGTGCAGGTGCAGGTGCGCGAGCTGCCGCCGGTGGACGGGACGCGGCTCCTGTATTCGTCCAGCGGCTCCGGGACCCAGGTGCGTTCCAGCAATCCCGATTGGTCGGACGTCCTCGATGTCGTCTCGGATGCCGGCCAGGCCGTCTACACGCCCGATCGCTCGAAGATCGTCTACGTGTCGGGCGAGGCCGGCTCGCTCAACCTGTTCCGGGTGAACGCCGACGGCACGGGCAAGGAGCAGATGACGTTCTACGACATCGGCACGCACGTGGGGGCCGGCGCCCAAACGCCGGCCGTGTCACCCGACGGGCAGCAGATCGCCTTCGTCCTGTCCACGGGCTTCCTGGGCCAGCCGATCCACATTCACGTCATGGACGCCGTGCCCGGCGCCGCGCCGGTCGCGATCACGGCCGGCAACTCCCGGAACCTCGACCCGACGTACACGCCGGACGGCCGCATCGTCTTCTCGCATGGGTCGCTCGACGCCGAGGAGTTGGACGACGGCGTGGTCAACAGCTCGATCTGGGTCATGGCCGCCAACGGCGCCAACCTGACCCAACTCACGGTGTCCGACGTGGACGCCCACCACAGCCCGGCGGTTTCCGCCGATGGAACGACCATCGCCTTCCGCAGCATCTCGTTCGGCCTCGCGGCGTCCGGGCTCTTCCTCGTGGACAGCGACGGGCAGAACCGGCGCCGGCTCACCACGAACGATTCCGATTTCGGGCCGGCGTTCGCCCCGAACGGAGGCTGGATTGCCTTTGCCCGGAACCAGGACCTCCAGACCGACCTCATGGTGCTCAAGCTCGGCCGCCCCGAGTCGGAGGTGCTCAACCTCACGGACTCGGAGACCAGTGAACTCCTCTCGGACTGGAGGTAGCATGTCACATCGACGCTTCTGGCCCGCCCTGGCCCTCATGGCCGCTGCCTGCGCCGGCGAGCAGCCGGCCGGGCCGGACACACTGGCGCCGGCCCGTGGCGGCACCCCGGGGAGCGGCGCCGCCCCGCTCACCGCCACTCCGTCCTCGCTCGCGCTCGTCATCCCGTCCGCCACGACGGGCACGGTGACCGCCCGGGTGCAGTTCACCGGCGTCATCACCGCATCCACCTCGGATGCCGCGTGCGCCACCGTGAGCCCGCTCAACCTCCCGGCCACCAAGCCGGCGGGAAGCTCCGTCTACGTCGCAACCTTCACCGTCACCGGCGAAGCTCCCGGGAGCTGCACCATCACCCTCACCGACAAGCGCGGCGGCACCGCGACCGTGCAGGTCGAGGTGCGCGAGGCGCCTCCCGTGGATGGAACCCGGCTCGCTTTCGCATCCAATCGCGAAGGCAACAGCGAGCTCTACACCAGCAACGGTGACGGCTCCGGTCTCGTCCGCCTGACCGAGACCTCGGCCAACGAGCGGGACCCGGCCTTCTTCCCCGACCGTTCGAAGATCGTCTACGCGTCGGACGAGACGGGCACCTGGAACCTCTTCATGTCCGCCGCCGACGGCTCCGACCGCGTCCAGCTCACTTCCTACGACCTGGGCGAAGGTTTCGGGGCGGTGGCGCCCGCGGTGTCGCCGGATGGGCTGCAGATCGCGTTCGTGCTCTTTCCCGGCTTCGGCGGCGGGAACCAGGTGCACATCCACGTGATGGACGCCGTGGCCGGCGCCGCGCCCGTGGCCATTACGGCCGGTAACACGCAGAACGGCAAGCCCGCGTACACCCCCGACGGCCGGATCGTGTTCTCGTCGGTGGCGTTCGATCCGGGCCCGCCGGTCACCTCGGGCTTTCCTGCGCTCTGGATCATGTACGGCAACGGGGCGAGCCCCACCCAGCTCACCAGCCCGACCAGCACCGGCGACGTCAGTCCCGCCGTCTCGCCCGACGGGACCACGATCGCCTTTGTCCGGGGCGGGGGCATCGCGCTGATGCCGATCGAGGGTGGGGAGCCGGAGTACGTCGTGACGGGCACCTCGAACGGCGCGCCGGTGTTCTCGCCCGACGGGGCGTGGCTCGCCTTCCTCCGCTTCCAGGCGACGGACTCCGAGATCATGGCCCTCAAGCTTGGGGAGCCGGCCACCTCGGCCGTCAACGTCACCGGCAATCCCGCGAGTGACGGGCCGCCCGACTGGCGGTAGGCGGTCTGGCAGGATGAGGCCTTCGCGCCGTAAGTTGGCAGTGGCGGGACCACCCGCCGCTCTCATCTCCACGGCGCGAGGACCTCACTGCCCGACTCGACGATCGGCGGGCTCATCCGCGACGCCGCGGCCGGCGACGGCCGCGCCGCGGACCAGCTCTTCACGGCGCTGTACGCCGAGCTGCACGCCATCGCGGAGCGGCAGCTCCGCGGCGGCGAGATCACCCTCGGCACCACCACCCTCCTGCATGAGGCCTACCTCAGCATCTCGGCGCGCGAGGGGCTCGAGTTCGCGGGCCGCGGGCAGTTCCTCGCCTATGCCGCCCGCGCCATGCGGGGGCTGACCGTGGACTACTGCCGCCGGCGCGGGCGGAAGAAGCGGGGCGGCGGCATGGCAATGACCGGGCTCGACGACGTCCCCGCCCACGTGACCGACACTGAGCCGGAGCAGCTCGCCCGGCTCTCGGCTGCGCTCGATGCGCTCGCGCGGGTGGACGCCCCGCTCGCGGAGCTGGTGGACCTGCACTTCTTCGCGGGGTTCACCCATGAGGAGATCGCGGCGATGCGGAACGTGTCGGAGCGCACGGTGCAGCGCGACTGGCGGAAGGCCCGGCTGATGCTCTTCGACACCATCAACCGCCCGTGACCGAAGGCGACGCCGAGCGGATGGCCCGCATGGGCCCGCTGCTCGACCAGGCCGTCGAGCTGGCGCCCGAGGCGCTGCGCGCCTGGCTGGCGGAGCTTTCGCTGACCGATCCCGGGGCGGCGCGCGCAGTCGAGGCGCTCTTCGTCGGCGAAGCGAAGCTCGACGAGCTCGGCTTCCTCACCGGGAGCGCCGTCCGCATCGCGGCGGAGGAGACGCCGACGCTCGCCGGCACCCGGATCGGCGCCTACACCCTCGAGCGGCGGGTGGGGCAGGGCGGCATGGGGAGCGTCTGGCTGGCGCGGCGGAGCGACGGCCGGTTCGAGGGGAGCGTCGCGGTCAAGCTGCTCAACCTGGCGCTGCTCGACCCGGTGGGGAGCGAGCGGTTCCGCCGCGAGGGGACGGCGCTCGCGCGGCTCGCGCATCCCGGCATCGCGCGGCTGATCGACGCGGGCATCACCGAGGCGGGCCAGCCCTTCCTCGTGCTCGAGTACGTCGAGGGCACCCGCATCGACCACTACTGCGACGAGCACCGGCTCGGCATCGGCGCGCGGATCGAGCTCTTCCAGTCGGTGCTCGCCGCCGTGTCGCACGCGCACGCCAACCTGATCGTCCACCGCGACCTCAAGCCGTCCAACATCCTGGTCTCGCGCGACGGCGCCGTGAAGCTGCTCGACTTCGGCATCGCCAAGCTGATGGGCGAGGACGACGACACGGCCAACGCCGAGCTGACCGCCGCGGGCGGCGCGCCGCTCACGGCCGCGTATGCGGCGCCCGAGCAGCTCCACGGCGAGCCGGTCACCACGGCCACCGACGTGTACGCGCTCGGCGTCCTCCTGCACATCCTGCTCACGGGCGCGAATCCGCGGAGCGCGGCCGGCGACACGTCCTCCCGCCGCCCCGGCGCCGCGCTGACGGGCGACCTCGGCAACATCGTGGCGAAGGCGCTCGACGAGGACCCGGCGCGGCGCTACACCACGGCGGACGCCTTCGCCGCCGACCTCCTGCGCCACCAGCGGCACGAACCCGTCGAGGCGCGCGCGCCGTCGCTCGGCTATCGGGCTCGGAAGTTCGTCCGGCGGAACCGGATCGGCGTGGCGGCGGCGGCCGTGGTGCTGCTGACGCTCACCGGCGCGACCTCGCTGACTTCGGCGCAGATGCTCGAGGCGCGCGCCCAGCGCGACGCCGCCCGCGCCGAGCGGAACCGGGCGGTGTACGAGCAGCGGCGCGCCTCGGCGTCGAGCGAGTTCATGCAGTCGCTCCTCGCCGGCATCCACCCGGAGGAGAAGGTGAGCACGCTCGAGCTGCTCGGGCGCGCGCGCACCCTGCTCGAGCGCGATCACGCCGGCGACCCGGCCTTCGTCGCGCGCATGATCATCGACCTCTCGAACCAGTTCGGGCCGACCATCGATTTCCCGACCCGGCGGGCCCTCCTGGGCCGCGCGGTCGAGCTGGCGGGCCGCGCCGCCGACCCGGGGCTCGAGGCGCTCGCCCTCTGCGGGCTGGCGCGGCACCAGGCGTGGATCTACGTGCAGCCCGACAGCGTCCTCCCGCCGCTCGAAGCCGCGGAGCGGGCGCTCGCCCGGAGTCCCGGCCCGGACCGCGAGGCGCGCGGCCAGTGCCTGCTCGCCCGGGCGCGGATACGGATCCTCGGGCGCGACTACCTGGCAGCGCTGGCGATGTCGGCGGAGGCGCTGGCGCTCGCCGAGCAGTCGATGGACACCACCTCGCCGGCCTTTGCGGACCTGCTCTCGGACCTTGCCGACCAGCGCCGGGTCGTCGGCCGGCCGGTCGACGCTCTGCAGCCGCTCCGCCGCGCGGTGCGGATCCTCGAGGAGTCGGGGCGGGGCGAGTCGGTGCGGATGCTGCACGCGCTGCAGCTGCAGTACGTCGTCCTCGGAACCACCGGCTACGTCGCGGCCGCCGACTCGGCCTTCAGGGCGTGGGAGGCGCTCGCCCTCCGCATGGGCGACCGCTACGCCCTGGCGGTGGAGAACGCCGCGGCACAGCAGGCGCTCGGCACCGGG
>CAMLLJ010000050.1 GCA_946480845.1 uncultured Gemmatimonadota bacterium | reverse complement strand
CAGGGCATCACCGGGCGCGACGGCTCGTTCCACGCGAAGCAGATGATGGAGTACGGCACCCAGGTCGTCGCCGGGGTGACGCCGGGGAAGGGTGGGCAGACCTTCGAGGGGAAGGTGCCCGTCTTCAACACCGTCGCGGAAGCGGTGGCGGCAACGGGCGCCAACGCCTCGGTCATCTACGTTCCGCCGGCCGGTGCCGCCGGCGCCATCTACGAAGCGGCCGACGCCGGAATCCGCTTCGTCGTCTGCATCACCGAGGGCGTGCCGGTGATGGACATGACCCGGGTGATGCCCTACGTGCGCGAGCGCGGCACCCGCCTCCTCGGCCCCAACTGTCCCGGCCTCATCACGCCGGGCGAATGCAAGGTCGGGATCATCCCGGGCAACATCTGCGCGCCGGGCCGCGTCGGCGTCGTGTCGCGGAGCGGCACGCTCACCTACGAGATCGTGAACCACCTGACCCGGAACGGCATCGGCCAGAGCACCTGTGTCGGCATCGGCGGGGACCCGATCATCGGCACCAACTTCATCGACTGCCTGCGCGCCTTCCAGGACGACCCGGGCACCGACGCCATCGTCATGATGGGCGAGATCGGCGGCACCGACGAGCAGAACGCCGCGGCGTTCGTCCGCGAGCATGTGAAGAAGCCGGTGATCGGCTTCATCGCGGGGCAGACGGCGCCCAAGGGGCGGCGCATGGGACACGCGGGCGCGATCATCTCGGGCTCGAGCGGCACGGCGGAAGAGAAGATGGAGGCCTTCGCGGCCGCGGGGATCGCCGTCATGAAGCGGCCGGTGGACGTGGTGGAGCTGGTGGGGAAGGCGCTCAAGCGATGAACATCCGACTGGGGACCAACTGACGATGGCCGGCAACCGCACTCTCGCGATCATCAAGCCCGACGCGATCGCCTCGGGGAAGTCCGGGGCGATCCTGGCGCACCTCCAGCGCGAGGGCTTCACCGTGCGCGCGGCCCGGCTCACCCGGCTGTCGGCCGCCCAGGCCGGCGCCTTCTACGAGGTGCATCGCGGCCGGCCCTTCTACGACGATCTCGTGGCCTTCATGACCAGCGGGCCCTGCCTGCCCATGGCGCTCGAGCGGGCCGACGCGGTGGCGCATTATCGCGCCGTCATCGGCGCCACGGACCCCGCCGAAGCGGCCGAGGGCACCGTGCGGAAGCTCTTTGCGGAATCGAAGGGCCGGAACGCCGTGCATGGTTCCGACAGCGACGAAAATGCGGCGCGGGAAATCGCCTTCTTCTTCCCGGAAGCGGAGTTGGCCGGTCTCTGGGGCTGAGCCGGCAGGGCAACTCGCCGCTTGACCCCAAGTCGTTGCAGGGGTTACATTAAGCGGCTATGCTTCGTGTAGACCTTCGGGAGCTTCGCCGGGGCCCGGTCGAGACCGCCGGGCAGCTCGATCCCGCAGATCCCGCGCTTGCCGGGCTGGGACATGCGTTCGAGGGGCCGGTCGAGGTGTCGGGCCGCCTGCAGGAGGCGGGTGCGGGGGAGTACCTCTGGCGCGGCTCGATCCACGCCACGGCGCTGAGCGAGTGCCGCCGCTGCCTCGCCGAGGTGCGCCAGGAGATCGACGCGCCGGTGGACGTGCTCTTCAGCACCGACGCCGAGGCCGCCGACGACCCGAGCGTCTATCCCATCCCCGAAGGGTCGACGCACGTCGACGTCACCGATGCCGTGCGCGAGGAGCTCGCGCTGGCGGTCGAGCCCCTGGTGCTCTGCCGCGACGAGTGTGCCGGGCTGTGCCCCAAATGCGGCGCAGATCTCAATGCAGGGCCGTGCGCGTGCGCGGTCGCTGCCGAACCTGTCTGAGGAACACATGGCGGTCCCCAAGCGTCGCGTCTCCAAGTCCCGCAAGCGGCTCCGCCGCGGCCACGACAGCGCGCCCAGCGTCGCGTCGCAGGCCTGCCCCCGCTGCGGCTCGCCCAAGCTCTCGCACCGGGTCTGCGACTCGTGCGGCTACTACCGCGGCAAGAAGCAGGTTGAGGTCGAGGACAAGTAGCGGTGATTCGCGTCGCCGTGGACGCGATGGGGGGCGATCATGCTCCCCAGGCGGAGGTCGAGGGCTGCCTCCAGGCGCTCGGCGAGAATCCTGAAGCGTTCATCCAGCTGGTCGGCCGGCCCGAGGTCATCGAGGCCGAGCTCGCCCGGCATCCCGGCGCCCCGCGCGACCGGCTCGAGATCCGTCCCGCTTCCCAGGTCATCGGCATGGCTGAAAAGCCGCTTGCCGCCGTCCGCGGGAAGCGGGATTCGAGCATCGTGGTGGGGCTCTCGCTCCAGAAGGCGGGGCAGTCCGACGCCTTCGTCTCCGCGGGCAATACCGGCGCCGTGCTCGCCGCCTCCACGGTCCTCCTCGGCATCCATGACGGCGTCGAGCGCGCCTCGGTCGCGACCCTCTTTCCTACGGCGGACGATCCCGTCCTGGTCCTCGACGGCGGCGCCAACGTGGACTGCTCGGCCCGGGAGCTGGTTAACTTCGCCGTGCTCGGGACCGTGTACATGCGGGACATCCTGGGGCGCGGCCGGCCCGCCGTCGGGCTGCTCAACGTCGGCGAGGAAGACGAGAAGGGCACCGCCGTCGTCCGCGAGGCGCACCAGCTCCTCCGGACCCTCGGCGGGATCAACTTCATCGGCAACATCGAGGGCCGGGACATCCTGGCGGGCCACGACAAGCACGGGGCGGTGGACGTCGTCGTCTGCGACGGGTTCGTCGGCAACGTGGTGCTCAAGTTCTACGAGTCGGTGGCGCGGCTGATCCTCCGCATGGTGCGGCGGGACGCCCCGCAGCTCCTCGAGCGGGACGACATCCGCACCGTGTTCCGCGCGCTGGACTATTCCGAGTACGGCGGCGCGCCGCTCCTCGGGGTCCGCGGGGTCTCGATCATCTGCCACGGGTCGTCCAGCGCGAATGCCATCAAGAACGCGGTGCGGGTCGCGGTCCAGTCGGTGCGCAGCAACCTGAGCCAGCACATCGCCGCGGAGATGGCCCAGCACGAGGCCGGCTCCCGCGCATGAGCGCAGGCCCGCTCACCCGGCCCTTCGCCGCCATCACGGGGCTCGGCGTGGCCGTGCCCGAGCGTGTCGTGACCAACGCCTGGTTCGCCGAGCGCCTCGACACCTCCGACGAGTGGATCGTCGAGCGCACCGGCATCCGGGAGCGGCGCATCGCCGCGCCGGAACAGACGGTCGCCGGCCTGTCGCACGAAGCCGCGCAGGTCGCCCTGTCGCGCGCCGGCGTGCCCGCCACCCAGCTCGATTCGATCGTCCTCGGTACCGCCACGCCCGACCGGCTCCTCCCCTCCACCGCCTGCGACCTGCAGGTGCTGCTCGGCGCCACGAACGCGGCCGCCTTCGACATTTCGGCCGCATGCCCGGGCTTCGTGTACGCGCTCACCGTGGCCGAGGGCCTCATCGCATCGGGACAGAGCCGTACGTCGCTGGTGCTCGGCGCCGAGAAGCTCTCGGCGATCGTGGACCAGGAGGACCGCAGCACCGTCATCCTCTTCGGGGACGGCGCGGGCGCGGCTGTCGTCGAGCGGGTGGATGCGCCGGGCCCCGATGCGCGGGGCATCCTCTCCACGTTCCTCAAGTCCGACGGCCGGCTGGCCAACCTGCTCTACCGTCCCGGGGGCGGCGCGTCCGACCCGATCAGCGAGAAGGTCGTCGCCGAACGGTCCCATTTCATGAAGATGTCGGGGCGGGAGGTCTTCAAGGCCGCCGTCCTCGCCATGGCGGACGCGACCGACGAGGCGATGCGCCGTGCCGGCGTCACCGCCGACCAGATCGACCTGCTGGTGCCCCACCAGGCCAACATCCGGATCATCGAGGCCACCGCAAAGCATGCCGGCATGCCGATGAGCAAGGTGATGGTCAACGTGGACAAGTACGGCAATACCTCGTCCGCCTCGATTCCGCTCGCGCTCGACCAGGCTGAGCGCGAGGGCCGGATCGGGCCGGGATCGCTGGTGCTGCTCGTGGCCTTCGGCGCGGGCTTCACCTGGGGGAGCGCGGTGGTCCGGTGGTGACGGTCGTGCTCTGCCCGGGCCAGGGCGCGCAGAAGGTCGGCATGGGGCGGGACCTCGCCGAGCGCTTCCCGGCGGCGCGCGAGACCTTCGAGGCCATCGACGACGCGCTCGGCATCCGGCTCTCGCGCATCATGTGGGAGGGCCCGGAGAGCGATCTCACCCTCACCCACAATGCGCAGCCGGCAATCCTGGCGCACTCGTCGGCGGTGCTGGCCGTGGCGGGGGAACGGCTCCGGCCGGTGGCGATGGCCGCCGGGCACAGCCTGGGCGAGTACAGCGCCTACGTGGCGGCCGGCGCGCTCACCGCACCCGATGCCGCGCGACTGGTTCGCCGCCGAGGCGAGCTGATGCTCGAGGCAGGGCAGGCGCGCCCCGGTGCGATGGCGGCGGTGCTCGGCCTCGCCACGGCGGAGGTCGAGGCCGCCTGCACCGAGGCATCCATCAATGGGGCGGTCGCCGTGCCCGCCAACCTGAATGCACCGGATCAGACGGTCATCTCGGGCGATCCCGCGGCTGTGGAGCGGGCGGGCGAGGGCTGCAAGGCGCGCGGCGCCAAGCGGGTGATCGCGCTCAAGGTGAGCGGAGCGTTCCACAGCCCGCTCATGGCGGCGGCGGTGGACGGGCTGCGCGAGGCACTGCCGGAGGTGCCCTTCGCCGAGCCGGCCTTTCCGGTGCTGGCCAACGCGAGCGCGGAGCCGGTGACGACGGCGAATGACGCCCGCCGCCTGCTGGTGGACCAGCTCACGGCACCGGTGCGGTGGGTGGCCTGCATGCAGGCGGCGGCCGCGCAGCAGCCGGGCGCCCGGTTCGTGGAGGTCGGCCCCGGCGCGGTGCTGTCCGGGCTGCTCAAGCGCATCGTTCCCGGCACGGAGCCGGTCACGCTCGGCACGGCTGACGAGGTGGAGCGGTTCCTGGCATGACGACGATCGATCTCGGCGGCAAGGTGGCGTTCGTCACCGGCGGCACGCGGGGCATCGGGCTCGCCATCGCCCGCGCGCTGCATGGTGCCGGCGCGAAGGTGGCGCTGGCGGGGCGGGACGCCGCGCGCGCGGGCGAGGTGGCGGCCGGCCTCGGCGACGGCACGGTGGGCGTCGGCTGCGACGTCGCGCAGATGGCGCAGGTCGAGTCGGCCATCGCCGAGGCGGAGAAGGCGCTGGGCCCGGTGGACATCCTGGTCAACAATGCCGGCGTCACCCGCGACAACATCCTCATGCGGCTCACCGACGAGGACTGGGACGCCGTCCTCGACGCGAACCTCAAGGGCGCCTTCAACACCACGCGCGCGGTGATCCGCGGCATGATGAAGCGCCGGGCCGGGCGGATCATCAACATCACCAGCGTGGTCGGCATCATCGGCAACAAGGGGCAGGCCAACTACGCCGCGAGCAAGGCGGGGCTGATCGGCTTCACCAAGTCGGTGGCGAAGGAGTATGCCAGCCGCAACGTGCTGGCCAACTGCATCGCCCCCGGGTTCATCGATACCGACATGACGAACGCCTTGCCGGACGAGGCAAGAGCCGCATTATTAGAGCACATTGCCCTCGGGAAGCTGGGCCGCCCCGAGGACGTCGCCGGCGCCGTGCTGTTCCTGGCGTCCGACCTCGCCTCGTACGTCACGGGGCAGGTGCTGGTGGTCGACGGCGGGATGGTCATCTGACAGGCCCTATCACTACCCCGAGGACGACATGGACAACGTGGAAGAGAAGGTCAAGGACATCATCGTCGAGGAGCTGGGCGTCGAGCGGGAGAAGCTGACCGGCCAGGCGAGCTTCATGGAGGATCTCGGCGCGGATAGCCTCGACACCGTCGAGCTGGTCATGGCGTTCGAGAAGGAATTCGACATCGACATCCCCGACGAGGATGCCGAGAAGTTGCGGACGGTCGGCGACGCCCTGGCCTACCTGCACACCAAGATCGGCAAGTAGCTTGGCGCACCGCGTTGTCGTCACCGGCATCGGGCTGGTGACGCCGGTCGGCCTCGACACCGACTCGACCTGGGGCGCGCTGCTCGCGGGCCAGTCGGGTGCCGCGCCCATCACCCGCTTCGATGCCAGCCGGTTCCAGGTGCGCTTCGCCTGCGAGGTGAAGGGCTTCGACCCGCTCCAGTACATGGAGCGGAAGGAGGCCCGCCGCCTCGACCTCTTCGCCCAGTTCGCGATCGCGGCGTCGCAGCAGGCCGTCGCGCAGTCGGGGCTCGAGGGGAAGTTCCCCGCCGCCGACCGCACGGGCGTGGTGATCGGGAGCGGGATCGGGGGCATGCAGACGTTCGAGGAACAGTGCTCGCTGTACCTCACCAAGGGCCCCGACCGCGTCTCGCCGTTCTTCGTCCCGATGTTCATCCCCGACATCGCAGCCGGCGTCGTGTCGATGCGCTTCGGGCTGCGCGGCCCCAACTTCGCGACGGTGTCCGCCTGCGCTTCCAGCGCGCACGCCATCGGCGAGTCCTACCGCATGATCCGCGACGGCGAGGCCGACGCGATGCTCACCGGTGGCGCGGAGGCGGCGATCTGCGGCCTGTCCATCGCCGGCTTCCAGAACATGCGCGCGCTCTCCACCCGCAACGACGCGCCGGAAGAGGCGAGCCGGCCCTTCGACAAGGGCCGCGACGGCTTCGTGCTCGGTGACGGCGGCGCCATGGTCATGCTGGAGAGCCTGGAGCACGCCGAGCGGCGCGGCGCCACGATCCTCGGCGAGGTGATCGGGTACGGCGCGAGCGGGGACGCCTATCACATGACGTCGCCGGCGCCAGAGGGGGAAGGGGCCCAGCGCGCCATGAAGGCGTGCCTGGCCGACGCCGGCGTGGCGCTCGAGGAGGTCGGCTACATCAATGCCCACGGCACCTCGACCGAGCAGGGCGACATCGCGGAGACGCAGGCGGTCAAGCAGGTCTTCGGCGGGCACGCCCGGTCGCTGGTGTTCGGGTCCACCAAGTCGATGACCGGCCACCTGCTCGGTGCGGCGGGCGCGCTCGAGTTCGGCGTGTCGCTCATGGTGACCCGCACCGGGAAGATCCCGCCCACGATCAACCAGGTCGAGGCGGACCCGGAGTGCGACCTCGACAGCGCGCCCAACCAGATGGTCGAGCGCCCGGTGCGCGTGGCCATCAGCAACTCGTTCGGCTTCGGGGGCCACAACGCCACCCTCGCCGTGCGCAGCTTTGGATAGTCACGGCCTTCCCGATTTTGCCAGTCCGCCGACCCTCCCGGGCCCACGCCGAGGGAGGGTCGCTGCCTATCTGCCCATCAGGTTCGCCCTGCTGGTGCTCATCCTCGGCGTGGTGGTGGCGTGGGCCGCGGACTCCTGGTACGCGCGCACCCGCCTCGGCGCCGAGCGCCTGCGCGTGGACCAGGGCCTCGCCCCGTACAGCAACGCCATCACCAATTCCGTCAACCGGCGCATGGCGCTGCTCAGCGGGCTCAGGGCCTTTGTCGCGATCGGACGGGACGCGCCCTCGTTCGATGCCAACTTCGCCGCGTACGCGGCCGCACTCGCCGGAAGTGCCACCGGCATCCGGGCGGTCCAGTACGCCGAGAACGGCGTCGAGCGCAATACCTGGCCCAAGGCAGGGAACGAGCCGGCCATCGCCTACGACTTCCGCCGGCACCCGGTCGAGCGCGTGCGAGCCGACCTCGAGCGGGCCGAGCGTTCGAGCCGTGTCGTGCTCTCCGGCCCGCTGAACCTGGTCCAGGGTGGGCTGGGCCTCGTCGGGCGCCTGTCGGTCGACGACCTGGGCAGTACCCGGATCGGGGTGGTCAACGTCGTGCTCGACCTCCCGCCCCTCTTCGCCGAAGCGCGGCTCGATGACACCCCCTCGCTCCGGCTCGCGCTCCGGGACGAGGGCGGAAACGTGTTCTTCGGCTCGGCCGACGTGTTCGACCAGGACCCGGTGACCCACCCGGTCCTGCTGACGGACCGCCGCTGGACGCTGGCCGCCATTCCTGCCGCCGGCTGGGCCGCCTCGGACGAGGGCATCCGGGGATTCCGGCTCGCGGCCGCCGGCATCGTGGCACTGCTCGCCCTCTCTGCCTACCTCGCCGCCAACCGCCATGCGAGCCTCGCGGCCGCGGTCGCGGAGCGCACCGAGTCGCTCACGGCGGCAAACCGGAGCCTCGAGGAGCAGGTGGCGCAGCGCGAGCAGGTCGAGGCGCAGCTCATGCACAGCCAGAAGATGGAGGGGCTGGGCCGGCTCGCCGGCGGGATCGCGCACGACTTCAACAACATCCTGACCGGCATCCTGGGGTACGTGAGCCTGCTGCAGGACGAGATCCAGCCGGGTACCGAAGCCCGCGCCGATCTCGATGAGATCGAGCGTGCGTCCCGCCGTGCATCGGACCTCACCCGGCAGCTGCTCACCTTCGCCCGCAAGCAGACGGTGTCGCCGATCCTGGTGGACCTGAACGAGCTGATCCGGAACGTCGACCGCATCCTCCACCGGCTCATCGGCGAGGACGTGGAGATGGTCGTGGATCTCGCCGACGGCCTGCCGGCCGTGCGCGCCGACCCGGCGCAGCTCGAGCAGGTCCTCACCAACCTCGTCGTCAACGCGCGCGATGCGATGCCCCACGGCGGGAGCATTACGATCGCCACCAGGCTGGTCCAGGCAACGCCCACGGAGCTCGGCATCGGCCTGGGCGTGGGCGCGCGCATCACCGACTTCGTGCAGCTCGAGGTGCGCGATACCGGCGTCGGCATGGACGCGCGCACCATGGCGCGGGTGTTCGAGCCGTTCTTCACCACCAAGGAGCCGGGCCGCGGCACCGGTCTTGGCCTCGCCATCTCGTACGGGATCGTCCAGGAAGCCGGCGGGGCCATTGCGGTCTCCAGCGAACCGGGGGCCGGCACGGCCGTCACCATCCACCTGCCGCCCGCCGCGGGCAGCGCCGCCCCGATGCCGGAGCGGCGCGAGCGCCCCCGCGACAGCACCTCCGCCGAGACGGTGCTCATCGTGGAGGACGAGCCGCTGGTCCGCGGGCTCGCGGAGCGCGCGCTCAAGGGACGCGGCTATACCGTGCTGACGGCGGGAGACGGGGATGCCGCACTGGAGGTTGCCCGCACCTGGGGGCGCCACATCCACCTGCTGGTGACCGACGTGATCATGCCGCGCGCCGGCGGCCGCGTGGTCGCCGAGGAGCTCTCGGCCGCGCGTCCGGGGCTCAAGGTCCTGTTC
Source organism: uncultured Gemmatimonadota bacterium (assembly GCA_946480845.1). The sequence goes on along the minus strand of CAMLLJ010000050.1, from coordinate 4,752 downwards.
ATTTCCGGCCATGTGGACGACCCGCGCGTGCGCGAGGCAATCGAGAGCCGCGGCGCGGCCTTCCTCCCCAAGCCGTTCACTCCCAACGACCTCGCGGAGGCGGTGCGGCGGGTGCTCGACTGATGTAGATTCCGGGCGTCTTAGTTCCGGTCCGCAAAGGAGATAGGATGTCCGGCGACCTCGATCTCGCCCAGCTGCTCGACCCCGCGCTCAAGCCAGTTGGCCGGAAGGTGCTGGAGGGGGTGCGCCTCGATGCCGAGGACGCCCGCCTCCTCTACGAGACGCCGGACCTGCTCGGGCTCGGCGCCCTCGCCGATTTCGCCAACCGGCGGCGCAACGGGGACCGGGTCTTCTTCTCCGCCAACCAGCACATCAACCCCACCAACGTCTGCATTCTGAGCAATACCTGCACGTTCTGCTCCTTCGCGCGGATGCCGAAGGAGGACGGGGCGTACACCCGGAGCCTCGAGGAGATCTTCGCGGAGGCGGAGCAGGCGACCGGCGCGCCGACGCGCGAGTTCCACATCGTCGGCGGCCTGCACCCGAAGCTCCGGCTGAGCTACTACACCGACATGATCCGCGGCCTCAGGGAGCGGCATCCGTCGGTGCACGTGAAGGCGCTCACGGCGGTCGAGATCGCGCACCTGGCGCGCATCGAGAAGACGACGGAGCGCGAGGTCCTCCTCGCCATGCGCGAAGCAGGGCTCACCAGCCTTCCCGGGGGCGGCGCCGAAGTGTTCAGCACGGCGGTGCGCGCCACCATCGCGGAACGGAAGCTCACGGGCGAGGAATGGCTGCGGGTCCATCGCGTCGCCCACGAGCTGGGCATCCCCACCAACTGCACCATGCTGTACGGGCACGTGGAAACCGTGGCCGACCGGGTGGAGCACCTCGCCATGCTCCGCGGCCTCCAGGACGAGACCGGCGGCTTCCTCACCTACATCCCGCTGGCCTATCACACCGAGCACAACGAGCTGGGCGAGGAGCTGGGGCGCGTGGGCACGGCCACCACGGGATACGAGGACCTCAAGGCGATCGCCGTGGGCCGGCTCTTCCTCGACAACATTCCGCACATCAAGACCCACTGGCCCATGGTGACGCCGTTCATGTCGCAGGTGGCGCTCGCCTTCGGCTGCGACGACGTGGAGGGGACGGTCGTCTACGAGCGCATCTACCATGAGGCCGGGGCGACGACCCAGATGCACATGCCCTATCTCGGCCTGGTCGAGCTCATCCGCGGCGCCGGGCGGCGCCCGGTGGAGCGGGACAGCCTCTACCGGACGGTGCGCGACCGCTTCGACGACGTCACGCCCCCGCCGGAGCCGCGCCGGCGCGCGCTGCCGGTGGTGCACGCCGCATGAGGCTCGGCCGCATTCCCTGGATCAACTGCTACCCCGTGTACGGCGCGGCCGACCGGGGCATCGTGGCGATGCCGGCGGACACCGTATCCGGCACGGCGGCCGAGCTCAACGACCTCCTCGCCGCCGGCGAGCTGGACGTGAGCGTGGTCTCGGCCGTGGAGTACGCCCGGAATGCCGCCGCGTACCACCTGCTGCCGGACCTCGCGATCACCTGCGACGGCCCCGTGCGCAGCGTTGCACTCTTCTCGAAGCGGCCGCCCGAAGCACTCGACGGTGCCACCATCCTGCGCACCGCGTCGAGCCGCACGTCGGTGCTGCTGCTCGAGCTGCTCTGCCGCCACCGCTGGAAGGTGGCGCCGCGCGTCGCGACGGCGCGGGCCGAGGCGGCCGACCTTTCGGCCCTCGCGGGGCTGCCGCATGATGCCGTGCTGGTCATCGGGGATGCCGCGCTCATGCTCGCGGCCCGATCGGCCTACCCGCACATGGTGGACCTTGGCCAGGCCTGGAAGGAGTGGACCGGTCTCCCGTTCGTCTTCGCGGTCTGGGCCGCGCGGCGACAGGCCGATGCCGGTGCGGTGCGCGCCGTGCACGGGGCGCTGCTGGAGTCCCGCGCCTGGGGGCTCGCGCACCTCGACCTCCTGGCGGCGGAAGCGGCGGCCAGTACCGGGCTCGCCGAGACGGTCTGCCGCCGCTACCTCGGCGACCTCGACTACGCGCTCTCCTACCGGCACCTCGCCGGGCTCACCGACTTCTTCCGCCGGCTGGCGCACGACGGCGCCGTCCCCGACGGCTCGCTCTCCTTCATCACCGCAGCCTGATCATGACCACCATCGACCGCAGCGCCCCGGAGTTCCGGGAATATCTCGAGCTGTATGAGCGGGCGCCGCTGCTGGAGCTGGGCCGGCTTGCCGACGCCGAGCGGCGGCGGCTCCATCCCGGGCAGGCGGTCACCTACATCATCGACCGCAACATCAACTACACGAACGTCTGCGTCGCCGACTGCCAGTTCTGCGCCTTCTACCGGCGGCCGAAGGACGCCGGCGGCTACGTGCTGAGCTATGAGCAGATCGGCGAGAAGATCGAGGAGTGCAAGGCCATCGGCGGGGTGCAGATCCTGCTCCAGGGCGGGCACAACCCCTACATCCCGTTCGAGTGGTACCTCGAGCTGATGCGCTACATCAAGCGGCATCATCCGATCCACATCCATGGCTTCTCGCCGTCCGAGATCGTCTTCTTCAGCGGGCGGTTCCGCATCCCGGTGCCCGAGGTGGTCCGCCAGCTTCGCGAGGCGGGCCTCGACAGCATCCCGGGCGGCGGCGGCGAGATCCTGGTGGACGCGATCCGCGCGCGGGTCGCGCGCAAGAAGGCGCAGACCGACGAGTGGCTCGGCGTGCAGGAGGAGGCGCACCGGCAGGGGATGAAGACGTCGGTCACCATGATGTACGGCCTCGGCGAGTCCAGCGCCGACCGCGTCGAGCACCTGCTCCGGGTGCGCGAGGTGCAGGAGCGGACCGGTGGGTTCACGGCGTTCATCTGCTGGCCGCTGCAGCCGGAGGGCACGCCCGGCATGTCGGACTATCCGAAGACCGACGCCGTGACCTACCTGCGCACGCTGGCGCTCGCGCGCATCGTGCTCGGGAACATCCCGAACATGCAGTCATCGTGGGTCACCATGGGCCACAAGGTGGGGCAGGTGGCCCTCCGCTTCGGCGCCAACGACTACGGCAGCCTGATGATGGAGGAGAACGTCGTGTCCGCCGCGGGCACCACCTACCGCACCACGCTGGCCGAGATCGACCGCATCATCCGGGACGCGGGATTCCAGCCGGTGCGCCGGCGGCAGGACTACTCGCTCATCGAGGAGCTGGTGGCTTGAGCCGCACCGGCATCGGCTACGACTCGCACCGCTTCGTCCAGGGCCGGCCGCTCATTCTCGGGGGGCAGCGCATCCCGCACCCGTCGGGCCTCGCGGGCCATTCGGATGCCGACGCGGTGGCTCACGCCGTGACCGATGCGGTGCTCGGGGCGGCGGCTGCCGGAAGCATCGGCGCGCTCTTCCCGGATACCGATGCGCGCTGGAAAGACGCGGACTCGATGGCGCTGCTGCGGACCGCCGTCGCCCTGGTGGCCGAGCGGGGATTCCGGGTGACCCAGGCGGACGTGACGGTGATCGCCGAGCAGCCCAGGGTCGCGCCGCACGCGGCGGCCATCGCGGGGGCGCTCGAGGCGGCGCTCGGCTCAGGCGCCGGCAGCGTCGGGGTCAAGGGCAAGACCAACGAAGGGATGGGCTTCATCGGCCGGGGCGAGGGCCTGGCGGTCATTGCGGTGGCGACACTGGAGGCCCGCTGATCGAGTCGTTGCTCAACTGGCTGTCCACGCTGCCACCGCTGGCCGTGTACGTCGTGCTCGCCCTGCTCGCCGCCGTCGAGAACATCATTCCCCCGGTGCCCGCGGACATGGCGGTGGCGCTGGGCGCATTTCTCACCCATCGCGGTGTCACCACCCTCCCTATGGTCTTCGCCGTCACCTGGACCGCCAACGTGCTGGGCGCCGTTGGCGTGTACTTCGCCGCCCGGCGGTACGGCCGGCGGCTCTTCGCCACGGGGCCGGGACGGCGGCTGCTCGCACCCAGCGCCATCGCGTCGATCGAGCGCGGATACCTCCGCTTCGGCGTGCTCGGCATCTTCTTCGCGCGCCTGCTGCCCGGCATCCGCGCCGTGGTGGCGCCCTTTGCCGGCCTGGCCAACCTCTCCTCGGCGCGCGCCATCATTCCCATGGCCGTCGCGTCGGCGCTCTGGTACGGCGGCGTCAGCATCGTCGGTGCGACCATCGGCGCCGAATGGGCGCGGATCCAGGCCCTGCTCGTCGCCGTGAACCGCACCCTCGGCGCCGTCGGCATCGTGGCGATTCTGGTGGTGGTGCTGGTCGTGCTGCTCCGGCGCCGGCGCCGCCAGCGCGGGCCGCGCGGCCGGATCTGGGGCGCGCTCCGGCGGGCCTTCGCCCACGGCGAGGCCGCCGAGGCGGCGCCGCCCGAGGAGGGGTCAGAGGTGGCCCTCCGATCGGCGGCGCTGCTGCTGCTCGAGCTGGCGTACGCCGACGAGGCGCTCACCGCCGCCGAGCGGAGGGAGATCGAGGGGCGCGTGCGCAGCCACTGGGGCCTCAGCCCTGACAAGCGTCCCGTCGCCGAGCCGGCGGCGCATCCGGAACGCACCCGTTTGGACTCGTACCGCGCGCAGGTCGTGGAGCGGTTCGCACACGAGCGGCGGCTCGCGCTGATCGAGCGGATGTGGCATGTCGCGTTCGCCGCGGGCACCAGCCATGCCACCCGTGACCGCCTGACGCACCGCGCGGGCGAGCTGCTCGGCTTCTCGCCCGCCGAGGTCGAGGCGGT
>CAMLLJ010000049.1 GCA_946480845.1 uncultured Gemmatimonadota bacterium | reverse complement strand
GACCAAGCGCCGCTTCATCCTCGACTGCACCGGCTGCCACCAGTTCGACGAGCGGATGGCACGCCCGGCGGGGAAGCCGCGCAGCGAGGCCGAGTGGGGCGCTGCGGTCGCTCGCATGCTCGGCTATGCCGGGCCGACGACCGGCTTCCCGGTCATCTCGTCGGCACAGGACCCGGCCGCAACGTCCAGATGGCTCGCGGCCTCCCTCGGAGAGCGCACGCCCTCGGGCGATGCGGATCGGGTATCGCCGCTCGCCGGGGCGGTGACGGAATACCTGATGCCCGGTCCCCAGGACCTTCCGCACGATGTCGCCGTCGAGGAATCCGGCCGCGTCGTCGTCACCGGGATGTTCACCCACACGATGCACGTCCTGGATACCGCCGCCGGCGCGTTCAGCCAGGTGGACATCCCCCTGGAGAAGGCCAATCCCCGCGCGCTCGAGATCGACGCCGGGGGAAGGTGGTGGGCCGTGCTCGGGGGTCCGGGCCAGGTGGCCCGGTACGACGGACTGACGTGGAGGACATTCGACGTCGGGATGTACGCCCACAGCATCGCGCTGGACTCTTCTGGCTCTGCCTGGGTCAATGGACACTTCACCCGGGACCCGGAGATCATCGCGCAGATCGCACCGGACGGGTCGGTGCGGCGGGTGGAGCTGCCGCTGCATCCGGTCATGGGCAAGGCGCCTGGCGGGCCGATCCCGTACGAGATCAGGGCGGCGCCGGACGGGACGATCTGGATGTCCGAGCTGCAGGGGAACCGGATCGTCTCGTACGATCCTGCCAGCGGCAGGTCGGCCGCGCACGAAATGCCCACGCCGCACAGCGGCCCCCGGCGGTTCGACATCGACAGCGCCGGCACCCTCTGGATCCCGGCCTATGCGGCCGGGTCGCTGGTGCGGTTCGAGCCTCGTACGGGGGCGTTCCGGGAATATCCGCTCCCGATCCGGGACGCGCTGCCGTACGTGGTGCGGATCGACCACGGAACCGGCACCGTCTGGATCGGCACGGGGGCGGCTGACGCGCTCCTGGCGTTCACGCCGGGCACCGGATCGTTCAGGGCGGTGCGGCTGCCGAGCCGGGGGGCTCTGATCAGGCACCTGGCGGTCGATCCCCGGAACCACGACGTCTGGATGGCCTATGGGGAGAGCCCGGGGAAGCTGCCGGCCAGGATTGCGCGGTTCCGAGCGGGGGGCGGGGGCGGCCGGTAGCGGGGCGATCGGGGGACCAGACCCCGAGGGTTTGGGTCAGGCTGGGCCGTCCGGGAGGGCGGCCTTTCTCATTGGCTGCATCTGGTGTGGCACCGGCTGTTGTGCGTGCCGGGGCTTATGGGTGCGGACGGCTGAGGCTGGGGAGCGGCTCTGGAATGTGGAGTTTCCCACGGGGAAGCCCTGAAATCGGGGGTTTCCCACACTTTTCCCCAGCGCAGCTTAACATAACATATCTTATACGCAGTATTGCAGGATGCGCAGCGTGGCGACACGGTTGGGACAGTTGCCGGGGTCTGGGTCCTGTTCCCCGATCAGGTGGCGCGCAGTCTGGGGCTGCTGGACTTCAAGTAACTTGTGAGGTCGACCTTGTTGGTGAGTGATCGGCCGCGATGCCATAACCATCTCTGCTCGGGGGTGGCCTTGGGGTGTAATGAAAACGCCCGCCGCGGCCCCGGGGGGCCGACCTGCCTACGTCCGGAAGCCAGCCCTAGATCTGGCCGTCGGTCAGCTCGGTCAGCCGGACCTTTGCCTCCGTCAGCGCTGCCGTCTCGGCGAAGTCGGTGACCACTTTCCGATAGGCCTGCTCGGCCTCGGCACGGCGCCCTGCCGCGAGCCAGGCGCGGCCCGCATCGACCAGGTACTCGGCCTTCAAGTAGTCCACCGTGGCCACGTCCGAGGCCTGCTGGTACGACGCCGCGGCGTCCGCGGGCCGGCCGGCGTTCTCGAGGGCGGCAGCCAGCATGCCGTGCGCCGGTGCCGCGTAGCGCGGGTCCGGGTTGCTGGCCAGGAACTCCCGGAGGTTGGCCGCGGCCAGGTCGGACTGGCCGTTCACCATCCGGACCTGGTTCAGGCCGATCACGGCCGCCTGGGCCGCATCGGTGCCCCGGTAGGTGTCGATGATCTTCTGGAACTCGGTGGCCGCCAGCGGCAGGTTCCCCTGCTCGGCCGCCACGCGCGCCGAGATCAGGGCCCGGTTGCCGAACTCCTCCTTCCGGCGCGCACTCGAGGTGATCACCCAGGCCACCAGCGCAACCAGCGCCACGGCCCCGGCGATGATGGTCAGCGTCCGCTGGCTCGGCATGCGGGAGCGGGCCGGCTGGGCGGCGGCGGGTGCGGGAGTCGGGGTGGTCTTCGGCTTGGGTTCCACGGTCGTCGGCATGCGATTCCTGCAAGGGTATCGGGCTGGCGGCGGTCAAGCCCTTAATCGTAACATGCCGGAGGGCCTGGGTGAAGCGGCGGGCGGTTGGACGGCGGCAGTGCCCCCGGGGCGATTCGAACGCCCGGCCAACGGTTTAGGAAACCGCTGCTCTATCCATCTGAGCTACGGGGGCGGCGCGGGAAATAAAGGCATCCGCCGCCTACACGGCAAGCAGTGCCCGGACGTCCTCCGGCAGCCGCTTCCGCCCCTCGAGCACGCCGATCTCCAGCAGGAACGAGCACCCGACAAGCCCTGCCCCCGCCCGATTCACCAGCGCCACCGCGGCAGCGGCGGTCCCGCCCGTCGCCAGCACGTCGTCGACGATCAGCGCGCGGGCGCCTGCTGGAAGCGCGTCCTCGTGCATGTCGAGCGCGTCGGTGCCGTATTCCAGCGCGTAGGTCTCCCGCAGCGCCTTCCACGGCAGCTTGCCCGGCTTCCGCGCCGGGACGAATCCCGCCCCGAGCGCCACGGCAACCGCACCGCCCAGGATGAAGCCACGCGCCTCGATCCCGAGCACGTGGGTGATTGCGCTCCGCCGGTATGGCGCGGCCAGCGCATCGACGATGGCTGGAAAGAGGCGGGAGTCTCCCAGAGCCGGCGTGATGTCCTGGAACAGGATGCCGGGCTTCGGGTAGTCGGGAACGGCCCGGAGCGAGGCGCGCAATCTGGACTGGAGGTCGTCGGTCACCGTTTTGCCTCGTTCAACTACATGATTTCGAACGACCTGGACTCGTCCGCATGATCCAGGTTCTCAACTTCGACGCCCGCTACCACGGCACCCGGCGGCCCATGCGAGAGCTCCCGGGCCAGGTGGTCGAGCTGCGCCGGCTCCCCGCTTGCCACCACTTCGACCCTGCCGTCCGGGAGGTTCCGCGCATGCCCGCCCAGCCCGAGCTTCCGCGCCGCCCGCGCCACGAACCAGCGGAACCCGACGCCCTGCACGCGCCCGCGGACGAGGTACCGGCGGGTCATGTCGCCGGGCGGCGGCGTCCCCGGATCATTTCGACGATGATGGGAAGGACGGAAAGCCCGATGATGGCGAGGATCACCAGGGTGAAGTTCGCCTTCACCGCCGGGATGTTGCCGAAGAAGTACCCGGCCAGCGTGAACAGCGACACCCACGCCACCGCCCCGCCCACGTTGTAGGCCAGGAATCGCGGATAGTTCATGCGCCCGACACCGGCCACGAATGGCGCGAAGGTCCGCACGATCGGGACGAAGCGCGCCAGGACGATCGTCTTCCCGCCGTGCCGCTCGTAGAACTCCCGGGTGCGGACCAGGTGCGCCTGCTTGAGGAAGCGCACCTTGCCGCTGAACGCCCGCTCGCCGATGCGGGCCCCGATCCAGTAGTTGACGGTGTCGCCGAGGATCGCCGCGGCCATGAGGAGCAGCATGAGCGGGACCAGGCTGAACGAGCCGAGTGCGGCGAAGCTGCCGGCGGCGAAGAGCAGCGAGTCGCCCGGCAGGAGCGGCGTCACCACCAGGCCGGTCTCGCAGAAGACGATCAGGAACAGGATGCCATAGGCGCCGGCACCGAACCGTTCGATGATCTCGGCGAGGTGGACGTCGAGATGCATGAAGAAGTCGAGCGCGTGCTGCAGGAACTCCATTCGGCCTCCGGAATGCCGCGGGGCGGCGGGTTGTGCGTTCAGCGCCAGCCGTGCTCGCCGATCAGCGGAACGAAGCGGGCGTCGCCGAGGGTGGAGACGCTGGTCCCCTGCTCGTCCCGGCGCACCATCGTGAGTGTCTGGGTGTCGCGATTCCCGACCGGGACGATCATCCTGCCGCCCACGGCGAGCTGCTCGACCAGCGGCCTCGGGATGTCCGGCGACGCCGCGGAGACGAGGATCGCGTCGTAGGGGGCATAGGGACGCCAGCCGAGCGTGCCGTCGCCCACCAGCAGCGTGACGTTGCGGTAGCCGGCGGCATCGAGCACCTCGCGTGCCGCCTGGCTGAGCGCCGGCACCCGTTCCACGCTGAAGACGCTGCCGGCCAGCAGCGACGCGAGCGCGGTCTGGTATCCGGAGCCGGTGCCGATCTCGAGCACCTTCTCGCGTCCCGTGAGCGCCAGCGCCTCGAGGTAGAGCGCCTGCACGTACGGCTGCGAGATGGTCTGCCCCGCCGCGATCGGCAGCGCCGAGTCCTCGTACGCGCGGTGCCGGACGCTGGGCGGCACGAAGAGGTGCCGCGGCACCTGCGCCACGGCGTGCAGCACCGAGAGGTCCCGGATGCCCTTCCGCCGCAGCGTCTCGACCAGCTGTGCCCGGAAGCCGCCGTAGCCGTCGCCCGGGCCGGGCCCTACCCCTCCAGTCGCCATCCGCGCACGGTCTCGATGAGTGAGTAGTTGGTGAGGTCCATGTGCAGCGGCGTAATGGAGACGTACCCGTCGGCCACCGCTGAATGGTCCGAGTCCTCGCCGCCGGTCCAGGTGATCGTGCCGCCGCCGATCCACATGATCTCGCGCCCCCACGGGTCCTTCATCCGGGTGAGCGAATCGCTGAAGTAGCGGCTGCCGAGCCGGGTCACCTTCACGCCCTTCACCTCGGAGGCCGGCAGGCGCGGGAGGTTGATGTTGAGGAGCGTGTCCCGGGGATAGTCGGTGGCGGAGGTGATGCGGCGGGTGATCCCGACCAGCAGGTCACGGTAACTCGCCATCAGCTCCGCATCGCTCCCGGCGAAGGAGATGGCGATGCCCGGCACGCCCAGCATCACGCCCTCCATGGCGGCGGAGACGGTGCCGGAATAGAGCACGTCCTCGCCCATGTTGGGCCCGTGGTTGATGCCCGAGAAGACGAAGTCGGGCGGCTCGGGCATCAGCGTCTGGATGGCGAGCATCACGCAGTCGGTCGGCGTGCCGTCCACCTGGATGGCCCCGTCGGGGCGCCGCGCCGGGCGGAGCGGCCGGTGCAGCGTGAGCGAGTGCGAGGTCCCGCTCTGCTCGCGATCGGGAGCGACGACCGTGACGTCCCCCACCTCGCGGCAGATGTCGGCGAGCAGCGCCAGCCCGGGGGCCAGGATGCCGTCGTCGTTGCTGCAGAGGATGTTCATGCGCCGGGCTCGGCGCGGGCCGCGGGCTCGCGGCCGTCGAGCACCGCCAGCACGTCGTCCAGCGCCTGCCGGAGCTCCTGGATGGTCTCGGTCTCGATCGCGCGCCGGCTGGCGGCCCGCAGCTCGCCGCTCCGGCGGAAGTGGTCGATGCGCTGGCGCGCGCCGTCGATGGTGAACTTCTCGGTGTAGAGGAGGTGCTTGACCAGCATGATCAGCTCCACCTCGCGCGCCTTGTACACCCGGTTGCCGGAACGGTTCTTCGCGGGGTTCAGGAAGCGGAACTGGCTTTCCCAGTATCGCAGCACGTGCGGCTTGAGGTCGGTGAGCGCGCAGACCTCCCCGATCGAGTAGAACTCCTGCCGCGGCGCCGGCCCCTCGGTGCGGACCGCCATCAGCGCCACTGCTCCGACTTGAGGTCGCGTTCCATCAGCTCGGGCACGCTGTCGCGCGCCGACTTCCCCTCGAACAGGATCTCGCACACCTTGGCCGTGATCGGCATCTCCACTCCTTTCCGCTGCGCCAGCGCTGCCGCCGCGCGCGACGTGTTCGCTCCCTCGGCGACGCTCCGGTGCCGCGACCGGAACGCCTCGAGTGTCTCCCCCTGCCCCAGCGCCACGCCGAGGGCGCGGTTGCGGCTGAGGCTGCCGGTGGTGGTCAGGATCAGGTCGCCCATGCCGGCCAGGCCGGCGAACGTCTGCGGATCGGCGCCCATGGCGCTCCCCAGCCGGGCGATTTCGGCAAGCCCCCGGGTGATCAGGGCCGCCCGCGGGTTGTGGCCGAGGCCCAGACCCTCGAGCATTCCGGCCGCCACGGCGATGACGTTCTTCAGGGCTCCCGCGAGCTCGACGCCGGTCACGTCCCTGTTGGTGTAGACCCGGAAGCGCGGCGTCGAGAAGACCTGCTGCACCTGGCGCGCCACGTCGTCATCCGCCGAGGCCGCCACCACCGCGGTCGGCTGGCCCTCGTAGACTTCCTGCGCGAAGCTCGGGCCGGACAGTGCCGCGAAGCGGGTGCCGGGGAACAGCGCTCCCGCGATCTCCGACATCAGCGCGAGCGAGCCCATCTCGATGCCCTTGGTCGCGCTCACGACGACCGTGCCGGCCGGCATGGCCGCGGCCACGCCGGCGAGCACCGAGCGCACCGCATGACTCGGTGCCGCGGACAGGACCAGCTCCGCCCGCGCCACGGCCCCCGCGGCGTCCCCGGTCGCGCGCAGCGACGGGGCCAGCGGCGACTCCGGCAGGAACACCCCGTTCACGTGCGAGCCGTTGATGGCCTCGACGACCTCGGCCTCGTAGGCCCAGAGGAGCACGTCGTGGCCCTTCCGGGCCAGCAGGTCGGCGAGCGTGGTGCCCCAGCTCCCGGCACCGAGGACGGCGATCCGCGTCACGTGGAGGGAGGCGCCGTGGCGCGCCGCTTCCCGAACCGGTTCTCCGTGCCCGCAAGCAGCCGCCGGATGTTGGCGCGGTGCAGCCAGATGATTCCCGCCGCCACCAGCGCGTCGAGCGCGACCAGGTTGCGGCTTCCGGGGTGCAGCACCCAGACCAGCAGCGGCAGCAGCGCCGCCGCGACGATGCTGCCCAGCGAGACGTAGCCGGTGGCAAAGACCACGACCGCCCAGATCACCACGAGCGCGAGCACCGCATATGGGGAGAGGCCGAGCATCACCCCGGCTGCGGTGGCGACGCCCTTGCCGCCCCGGAAGCGGACGAAGAGCGAATAGACATGGCCCACCACGGCCATGAGCCCGCAGGCGAGCGCGAAGAGCCGCGATCCCGACACCGCCGGCGCGATCGCCAGCACCGGCACTGCGCCCTTGGCGATGTCGAAGAGCGCGACCGGGAGCGCGAATTTCCAGCCCAGCGTGCGGTAGAGGTTGGTGGCGCCGAGATTGCCGCTCCCGTGCTCGCGCAGGTCGATGCCGCGGAAGATCCGGCCCACCAGGTAGCTCGTGGGAATGGCGCCGATCAGGTACGACACCAGCAGCGCCGCGGCCGCCGACAGCGGGTTCATTTCCGCTTCGACCCGCGGCTGGTGAAGCGGATCCTGAGCGGCGAGCCCGCGAACGGCCACGCCTTGCGGAAGCCATGCGCCAGGTAGCGCTCGTAGGACGGCGGCACGTCGTCCGGCCGGTTGGTGACGATGGCGATGGTCGGGGGCGCGGTGCCGATCTGCGACGCGTACAGGAGCTTGATCTCCTCGCCCGGCTTCTGCGGCGGGTTGCTCGCCTGGATCAGCGACTCGAGCACGCGGTTCACCTCACTGGTGGCGACCCGGGCCTCCCGCGCGTCCGCCACCTCGAGGATCAGGTCGAGCAGCTTGCGCGCCCGCTGTCCGGTGAGCGCGGAGGCATACAGGAACGGCACGTACCTGAGGAAGGGCGCCTTCTCCACCAGCTGGTCCTGCCCGCGCTGTGCGGTGCCGGCGTCCTTCTCCTCGATCAGGTCCCACTTGTTCACGACGATGATCAGGCCGCACCCGCGGTCCCACGCTTCGGTGGCGATGCGCAGGTCCTGGTTGTGCAGGCCGAGCACCGCGTCCACCACGAGCACGCAGACGTCGGCGCGCTCGATGGCGCGCTGGGTGCGCAGGGTGGAGTAGAACTCGAGGTCGTCCTCCACCTTGGCGCGGCGGCGGAGGCCGGCGGTGTCGATGAAGTTGAGGACGCGTCCATGGTACCGGGTCACCGAGTCCACCGCGTCCCGGGTGGTGCCGGCTTCCTCGGCGACCACGTGCCGCTCCTCGCCGAGGAGACGGTTCACCAGCGACGACTTGCCCGCGTTCGGCCGGCCCACGACCGCAACCTGGATCACCTCGGCGTCTTCGGCCGGATCGTAGGGCGGGAGCAATGCCACGATGGCGTCCAGCAGGTCGCCGCTCCCCTTCCCCACGGCGGCGGAGACGCCGAGCGGGTCGCCGAAGCCGAGCTCGTAGAACGCGTAGTGGGCGGTGGAGCGCTCGAGGTCGTCCAGTTTGTTCACCGCCAGGATGACCGGCCGTCCCGACTTCCGGAGTCGCGCGGCCACCGCCTGGTCCACCGGGCTCACCCCTTCGCGCCCGTCCACCACGAACACGATCACGTCCGATTCAGCGAGCGCGAACTCCACCTGCCGGCGGATGGCCCGGTCCATCGAGTCGTCGGACTCGGGGACCAGGCCGCCGGTGTCCACGACCCAGAAGCGGCGCCCGTTCCACTCGGCGTCGCCGAAGTGGCGGTCGCGCGTGGTGCCCGGCCGGTCCGAGACGATGGCGCGGCGGCCGCCCAGGATGCGATTGAAGAGGGTGGACTTGCCCACGTTGGGGCGGCCCACGAGGGCGACGGTCGGCTTGCTCACGCGGCGGCGTGCAGGTCGAGGGCGTCGGAGAAATGCTTGGAGGCACGGACTTCGACCGGCACGGCGGCGCTCAGCAGCTCGAAGCGCATGTCATCCATGAAGAGGCCCTGCTCATTGACCGATTCGCCGGGGATGAGGGCCAGGTCGAGGTCGCGGCGCGAGGCGAGCGCCTGCTGGATCGCCGCGCCGGGGAGGAGGCCGGCGCAGGTCACCGAAGGCCCGAAGAGCGTGTTGGTCACCACCAGCAGCTCGAACGTGGCGCCGGTCTCGCGAGCCAGGTCGTCGAGCACCATCGGCATGAGCGGCCCCATGCCGGTGCCCGTCACCACGCCGATCCTGAGGCCGGCCCAGCCCCGGAGCCCGGCCGCATCCTCGCGCACCTGGCGCTGGAGGAACCGGACTGCGCCGACGCCGTTCTCCACCTGGTCGAATGCCCCGTACTCGGACTCCGGCGGCAGCTCGACGCCCGCGCGATTGTACAGCTCGTCCGCGCCGTAGGCCCAGGTGATCCCGCGCTCGCGCCTGGCAACCGCCGCGCGCTCGCCGATCAGCTCGATCGCGGCGCGGCACTCGGCGGCTGTCGGCTCGCGCACCAGGTGATGCTTGCTGAACTCGGTGAGCCCGACCGGAACGACGGAGCAGCCGCCGACCATGTTTCCGAAGGCGTAGAGATCGTCGAGTGTCTTCTCCAGCACCTTGCCGTCGTTGACGCCAGGCGACATGACGACCTGGGTGTGGAACTCGATGCCGTGGGAGCCGAGGTGCCGCATGAGCTCGACGATGTCGGGCGCGAGCGGATTGCGCAGCACGTAGCGGCGCTGCACCGGATCGGTGGCGTGCACCGACACGTAGAGCGGTGACAGCCGGTACTCGATGATCCGGTCGATGTCCCACTGCTTGAGGTTGGTCATGGTGACGAAGTGCCCATACCGGAAGGAGAGCCGGTAGTCGTCGTCGCGGATGTAGAGGCCCTCACGCAGGCCCTGCGGCAGGCCGTCCACGAAGCAGAAATCGCAGCGGTTGGCGCAGCGGCGCACCCGCGGTGGCTCGAGCGAGACGCCCATCGGCTCCTCGAACGGGCGCTCGATGTCGAACTCGATCTCCTCCCCCGACGGCTGCCGCACGTGCAGGAGGAAATGCTCCTCGGCGGTGAGGAACTCCCAGTCGAGGAAGTCCTCCAGCTCCCGGCCATTGACCGACAGGAGCTCCGTGCCGGGGACAATGCCCAGTTCCGCCGCGATGGAGTCGGGGTGGACCGCGGTGACCTTTACCATGCCTAGAATCTACTTGAGGTGCATGGTAAATACAACAAACACCGGCACTTCGGGGCTCAAGGCTGGGAAACGAGCTCCAGCAGCGCGGAACCGTACAGCTCCAGCTTGGCGGGCCCGATACCCTGCACCGCGCGGAGGGCGTCACGGTCGCGCGGGCGGAGTGCGGCGATCGCGGCCAGCGTGCGATCGGGGAAGACGACATACGCCGGCACCGACCGGCGAGCCGCCTCGTCCCGCCGCCACGCCTTGAGCTGGCCGAGCAACGCTTCGTCTGCGGGAGTCAGCCTGGCGGTATCCGCGCCCTGCGCCGCCGCGCCGCGCTTCCGCACCCGCGCGGGCTTCCTGCCGTTTCCCGGCATGGGCAGCTCCGGGCGCTCCTTTCCCATGGCCACGCGGCGGCCGGCCTCGCTCAGGGCAAGGACGAAGACACCGGGGCGCCCCCCTTCGAGGCCCCGGCGCTCGAGCAGGCCTGCGTCGGCGAGCATGCCGAGCAGGTCCTTGACGCGGTCCATCCCGAGCGAGCCGAGGCGGCCATAGGTGGGAATCCGGTCGAGCCCCCGTGACGTCACCTCTCGTGAGGTGCTTCCGGTGAGCACCTGGGCGATCCGCTCGACGCCGAACCGCCCCGAGAGCCGGCCCACGCCCGACAGGGCGATCCGGACCTGCTCGTATTCCGCATCGTCGAGCGGGCGGCCGGCCGCGAGACGCCAGCCCAGGCACACGTCACAGGTGCCGCAGCGCGGTTCGGCGCCGCCCCGCGCGCTCCCCGCGAAGTAGGCATAGATGAACTGGGTGCGGCATCCGCGCCCATAGGCATAGCGCACCACGGTATCGAGGCGCTCGCGGTCCCGGCGCGCCTTCTCCTGGCGCACGGCGAGATCCACCGGCAGTGGTCCCTCGCCCATGCGCCTTCCCCCGGCTTCCGCCGCGCGCCGGAGCAGCCGCGCCGCCGTTATCGACGCCATGCGCTCGGCGGCATCACTGCCGGCCTCCTCTTCGATGCCGGCATCGTCGAGGCCGCTGCCGAGCTGGGCCCAGACGCGCCGGAAGGTGGCCGCCGAGGGGTTGGCGCCGGCGAGGAAGAACTCCTGCGTGCGCACGTCGGCCGGCGAGAAGAGCAGCGTGCACTGCGAGGGCTCGCCGTCCCGGCCCGCGCGCCCTGCCTCCTGGTAATACGCCTCGACGCTGCCGGGAAGATCGGCATGCGCGACGAAGCGGATGTTCCGCTTGTCGATGCCCATGCCGAAGGCATTGGTGGCGGCGATGGCATCGAGCCGCCCAGCGAGGAACTCATCCTGCACGCGGGTGCGCTCCTCCTCGCCGAGGCCGGCGTGATAGCGGCCGGCCCGGAGGCCGAGCGCCTCGAGCGCCTCGCCCCACATCTCGACGTTGCGGCGCGTGGCGGCGTACACGATGCCGGGCGTGCCGATTCCGCCCACCAGCGCGGCGACGGCGGCGAGCTTGTCCTCCCGGCTCCGGCACGGTTCGACCGACAGCGTGAGGTTCGGGCGCTCGAATCCGGTGACCAGCTCGAGCGGCTCGCGGAGGCCGAGCTGGAGGGCGATGTCCTCACGGACCTCCGGTGTGGCGGTGGCCGTGAAGGCCGCGGCCGGCACGCCCAGCTCGGCACGGAGCAGGCCGATGCGCCGGTAGTCGGGGCGGAAATCGTGGCCCCACTGGCTGATGCAGTGCGCCTCGTCCACCACCAGCCGGGTGGGCCGCGCCCGCGCGAGCGCCTCGCGGAAGGCTCCGCTGGCGAGCCGCTCCGGCGCCACGAAGAGCAGCCGGAGCCGGCCGGCCGCCAGCTCGGCCTCCGCCGCGGCCCGCTCCGAGGGCGCCATCAGCGAATGCAGCGCCGCCGCCGCCAGTCCGCGGGCGCGAAGCGCGTCCACCTGGTCCTTCATGAGCGCGATGAGCGGCGAGAGCACGACAGTGGTGCCGCCACCGACGAGCGCCGGCAGCTGGAAGCAGAGCGACTTGCCGGCGCCGGTGGGCATCACGGCGATCACGTCCCGCCCCGCAAGGACGGCCTCGATGGCTTCCCGCTGGCCGGGCCGGAAGGACCGGAGACCGAAATGTTCGTGCAGTGCCTGCACCAGTGGGTCGTGCGTCATACTCGACAATCTCGCCTTCCTGCCCTGCCGCGATACTCCGTCCTCCGCGGAGGAGGGCGAATTCACGCTAGATTGAAGCAGACTGACCGTCCAGCCGACCGGAGCCTGCGATGCTGCGCCTTGCCGGAACCCTGCTCTGCCTGGCCCTCTTCGCGGGGCCCCTGTCCTCGCAGGCGGCGCCGGCCCGGTCGGTGCCCGCCCGAGTCGTCAGCGATACGCAGTTCGCCGCGCTGGTGGCGCAGCTCTCCGAAGAGGGCGCCTACTTCGACACCGACAACCTGATCTCCAACGAGACATCCTACCTGCATGCCTTGACGCCGCTCCGCCGCCTCGGCGTGCGCGGCGGCGCCTACCTGGGCGTGGGTCCGGACCAGAACTTCTCCTACATCGCCGAGATCCGGCCGGCGATCGCGTTCATCGTGGACATCCGCCGCGACAACATGCTGCAGCACCTGCTGCTGCGCGCGCTCTTCGTGCAGTCTCCCACCCGGATCGAGTACCTCGCGCGGCTGCACGGGAGGCCGGTCCCCCGGGGCGCGGCGCGGTGGCAGGGACGCTCGGTCCAGCAGCTCGTGGAGTACATCGACGCCACCCCGGCCGAGCCCGGCCTCGTGGCTGCGCGCCGGGACTCGATCGCGGCGACGATTCGCGGATTCGGCGTGCCGCTCACGCCGGCCGATTACGCGACGATTGCGCGGTTTCATGACGCCTTCATCGATGCCGGTCTCGGGCTTCGCTTCGAGACGCACGGCCGCGCTCCCCAGCCCTACTACCCGACCTACCGGCAGCTGCTGCTCGAGCGGGACCTCGACGGCCGGCGCGCCAGCTTCCTCGCCTCCGAGCAGCGCTACGGCACCATCCGCGCGATGCAGCGCGCCGGGAGGATCGTGCCGGTCGTGGGCGACCTGGGAGGTCCGCACGCGATCCGCGCAATCGGCGCCTGGCTCCGCTCCCGGAAGATCCCGGTCTCGGCGCTCTATACCTCGAACGTCGAGTTCTACCTCATGCAGGATGGCAGCTTCGGGCGCTTCGGCGGGAACGTGGCCTCGCTGCCGCTCGCCTCCCGGAGCGCGATCATCCGGAGCTACTTCCCCGGTCGCTGGGGGCAGCATCCGGAGGCAGTGCGCGGCTACCACGCCACCCAGCTCGTCCAGCGTACCCAGGCCTTCGTGCGTGAGGCTGCCGGCGCCGGCTACCCGACCTACTGGGACCTGGTGACCCGCGGCACCGTGCGCGCCCCGGTCCGCCAGCCCCAATAACGCGGAACCCGCCGGCTGATGGCGCCGGCGGGTTCCGAATCAAGCGGGAGACGGGGCTCGAACCCGCGACATTCAGCTTGGGAAGCTGACGCTCTACCAGCTGAGCTACTCCCGCGAGCGGCGCGAAAAGTGGCGCAGCCGCGCGGCGCTGTCAAGCGGATTCAGCGTTCCCGGGCTGCCTCCAGGAAGCTCCTGAGGTCGGCTTCCCCCACCTCGGGCTCCCCGCCCGAGACATGGTCCAGCTTCCCCTCCCGCATCCAGCGCTCGAGCTCGTCCACCAGCGAGAAGAGGTGGTCGAACGAATCCACCCAGAAGAGCAGCGGCTGGTAGTGGTCGATCTCGAAATACTGGTTGATGATCCACTCGAGCTGGACGGGATAGCGCTGCACCTCGGGCGACTCGATCGCGTGCTGGATCTCGCCGTACGAGCTGAGGAGCCCGCTGCCGTACACCTTGAGCGACCCGCCGTCGCGCATGAGCCCGAACTCGATGGTGAACCAGAAGAACCGGGCCAGCGCCTTCATGATGCTGGTGAGCCGCCGGATGCGCTCCGGCTCGTCCGCGATCTCCGCCACCAGGTCGGCCGCGGTGTGCGCGCAGTCGCCGAACCGCACCAGCGTGTCGGCGAACGCCCGGTCGGTGTGCATCGGGACGTGGCCGGCGATGTCGTG
>CAMLLJ010000048.1 GCA_946480845.1 uncultured Gemmatimonadota bacterium | reverse complement strand
ACGGTCGGGACGGTCAGGACGGTCGGGACGGTCAGGACGGACGGGAGGGCGATTTCGATCGCCCTCCCGTTCTGCTTTTCAGGGCACTGATTGCCGGTTCCGCAGGGCCGCCACGATCCCGCGGATGCGCGCGCCGTCCGCTTCGCACCGGGCGTGGATCTCGTCCACGCCCGTGCCGGCCACCAGCGAGACGGCGGACTCGCCGCTCACGCTCCCGCCCGCCACGATCACGATGCGCCCCGCCGCCTGCCGCACGAGCGCCGCGATCGTCCCCGCCCCCGCCATCGCCGTCCTTGCGCCTCCCGACGTGAGCACCCGGTCAACGTCCAGGTCGCATAGGACCTCGAGGGCTTCCCTCAGGTCGGCGATGGTGTCGAATGCCTTGTGAAAGGTGACCGGCAGCGGGCGCGCGGCCGCGACCAGCCGCCGCATGACCGCCACGTCGATGTCGCCGCGGTCGTCGAGCGCACCGGTCACGATGCCGGCCGCGCCGAGCTCCCGGGCCTGCGCGACGTCGGCGAGCATCGCCTCGACTTCCTGTTGTGAATACGCGAAGCTGCCACCGCGCGGACGGACCATCGTGAAGCAGGGGATTCGCACGCGTCGCTGCGCGTCGCGCTGCAGGTCCGCCGGCGGCGTGATCCCGCCGACGCCGAGGTCGCCGCAGAGCTCCAGGCGGTCGGCGCCGGCCGCTGCCGCAGCGAGCGCCGCTTCGAGCGAATCCACGGCGGCTTCGATGGTGACCGGGCGAGGCCCGGGAACGGTCACTCCGCGCCCTCGCGCTCGATGTCGAGGCGCAGCTCGTACCAGCCGTCGAGCTGCAGGTGCTCGACCCTGAACGCGTGGTCGCCGCCGAGGTCCACGGCCACCTCCTTTGCGCGCGACTCCCCGGGTGTCCAGTCGTCGAGCACGACGCGGCCATCGACGAAGACGCGCACCGCATCGTCCGCGATGGTGCGGAGGCGGTACCGGCCGGGCGCCAGGCGGATCGTCGCGGTGGCCTCGGTCAGCACGCGCGACTGCGGAATGCCCGGCCGGGGCGGACGGTACCACATGAGGTCGAGACGGCTGGTGTCGATGGCGACGGTGGGAGCCGCGGCGGGCGGCACGCCGGCAGGCGGAATGAGCGCGGCGGAATCGATGGCCGCGAAGCTCACGTGCCACGTTGCCTCCGGCACGAACCGGCTCCAGCCGAACCGCACGGGCACGCCTGCCGCCGACGAATCGCCGAAACGGGAGACCGTTGCCGCGCCGCGGTACTCGAGCTCGACCGAGAAGTCGCTTCCCCGGCCCGCGGCCGGTGTCACGACTATCGTATCGCCGGCGCGCCCGCTGGAGCTGGAGAGCGAAGCGACGCCTTCCCTCGCAACCACGCGCCATTCGCCGGCGGGACCGAGCACGCGGAGGGGGAGTGGAGAGGCATCGCTCCGGCCGGCGGGCCAGAGCTTCGGGCTCTTCCAGTCGTACGGGCCCCATTCGTCCACGATGATCGTCTCGCGGCCGCCGTCACGTTCCGGTTCGGCGAACTCGGTCCGGCCGCCCTCGAGCGGCGCCACCCGGTATCGCTCGGGAATCGCCAGACGGGACCTGGCAGCAGAGGGGCCTGCTCCAGATGCCCGGCCGGGTGTACTGCGGACCGTTCGAATTGACCCGCCGCTCCATCCGCTGGTATCGCCTGCGGCGACGACCAGCGTATCCACGTCGGCGGCAGTGTTTCGCGCGAGGAGCAGGCGCTGCGTGTCCTTCGCCCGAAGTACGGACCGCACACGGATAAAGTGGTTGTCCTCTATCGCATTGTCGCGCGAGCGGGTGTCACGGTGCTTCGGGTATCCCCAGTCGGACGGCTCCAGCCGGTTCCACCAGAGGTGAATGGCCGTGGTGTCGCCCTCGAAGCTGTTGCCCACGATGCGGTTGTCCTGCCCGTGCTCGATGGCGATCCCGTCCACGTTCCGGACGAACGCGTTCCCCATGATCACCGATTCCCACGAGTACCCGCCCCAGAGGCCGTGCCAGGAGCCCTCGATCCGGTTGGCCACGAAGGCGTTGCGCGAGAAGGTCGCTTCCATGCCGTTGGTCGGCGCGAAGGAGAAATCGTTGGCATAGAACAGGTTGTCGTTGGCGCCGCCGGCGCCGGTGTCCATCGTGCTCTGCCCGGCCCAGAGGAAGAGGCCGTCGCCCGAATGGGTCATCGAGTTGTGCGCGACGACGTTGCGGGAGCTCTGCTCGTAGATGAGCAGTGCGGCGGAATCCTGGCCCCGGTTGAAGAAGCCGTGCGAATAGCCGCGGACGTTCCAGTCCACCCGGTTGTGCGCGATCAGGTTGCCGGACGAGCGATAGAGGCCGATCCCGATCCCGGAATTGAAGGAGAAGTCGTTGTTCCAGATGCGGAGCCCGTCGGTCTGGGTGAGCAGGAGGCCGTTCATCCCCTGCCGGACCGTGTTCCCGCGCACCTCGCCGCCCCGGACGCCGTCGAGGTACATGGCCGCGCCGTAGCGGAGCCATTCGTCATTCTCGTTGTGATGGAAGGAGAGCCAGTCCGCCAGCGACTCCCGCTCGATGCCGCTGTAGAGGCTGGGGCGCCAGTTGTGGGAGACGTCGTTGTCGAGGAGGCGGAGGTCCTGCGTGCCGCGCGCGAGGATGCCCACCTTGTAGCCGCGGATGCGGGCCCCGCGCACCGTCACGCCGCGGCCGCCCTCGATGCGGATGGCGATGCCCGTGAAGCGGTCGGGGCGCCGCCGGTCGCCGGATCCCACCAGCTCGACGCCGGTGAGGTCGAGGACGATGCTGTCGCCGCGCACCACGATGGCCGCCGAGTCGCCTGCGGGCGCCGGCCAGGTGCCGGGGCGGATCGTCGTGGAGCGCGTGATCACCATGCCGGGCGTCCATGGCACCGGGCCGGGCCCAGCCTGCGCCGCGAGCGGACCGGCGGCGAGCAGGGACAGCAGGGCGGCGAAGCGGAACATTCGCCATCATATGCCACCCCGCGGTGCCGCGAAAGCCCGGCCTCTGGCGAGGGGCCGCGCATCAGGCCAATTTGAGACACCTCCTCCCGGGCCGCCCATGGATCGTCGAGATGTCCTCCGCCTCATCGGCAGCGCAGCCGCCATACCCGTGTTCTCGGGGCTGGGCGCCGAGCGGCTCTGGGCCATCGCCGAGGGCACCCACCTCCGCGCGGCGGGAGCGGCCGGCACGGCCCTCAACGCGCACCAGCTCGAGACGGTCGCGGCGATCGCCGAGCACATCCTGCCCCGCACCGACACTCCGGGAGCGCGCGATGCGGGGGTGCCCGAGTTCGTGGACCTCCTCCTCGCGGAATGGTACGACGAGACCGAGCGCGCGAACTTCGTCGCCGGTCTCGCCGACATCGACGCGTCGAGCCGGACAGCCGGCGGCGAGAGCTTCGTCGGCCTGGGCACTGTGGAACAGCTCGCGCTCCTCGAGGGGCTCGATGCCGCGACGACCCGGCCTCCGGCGCCGGACCCAGCCTCTCCCGAGGCACCGAAACCCACCCCGCCCGCGCCCGGCTCGGCCGAGGCGACTTACGCCAACCTCAAGCGGCTCACCCTCTACGGCTACTTCACGTCGAAGCCGGTCATGACGACCGTGCTGAAGACGAATATCTGGCCCGGGCGGTACGACGGATGCGTGCCCGCGTGAAGCGCGAGCCGTACGACGCGATCGTGGTGGGGTCCGGCATCACCGGCGGCTGGGCAGCCAAGGAGCTGTGCGAGCGCGGGCTCCGCACCCTGGTGCTGGAGGCGGGCCGCGACATCTCGCCCGGCACCGACTACGTGGAGCACGTGCAGCCGTGGCAGCAGCATTTCCGCGGCTTCGGCGACCGCCGTCGCCTCGAGCGCGAGCAGGCGGTCCAGAAACATTGCTACGCCTGCGACGAATGGGGCAGCAAGTTCTTCGTCAACGACCTGGAGAACCCCTACGCGGTGGACGAGGGGAAGCCCTTCCAGTGGATCCGCGGGCGGCAGGTCGGGGGCCGCTCGATCATGTGGGGCCGCCAGGTCTACCGCTGGAGCGACCTCGACTTCGAGGCCAACCTCCGCGACGGGCACGGGGTGGACTGGCCGATCCGCTACGCCGACATCGAGCCGTGGTACGACTACGTCGAGCGCTTCATCGGCATCAGTGGCACTGCGGAAGGGCTGCCCCAGCTTCCGGACGGCCAGTTCCTGCCCGGCATGCAGCTCAACTGCGCGGAGACCAGGGTCCGTGACGCGCTGCAATCGAAATGGGGTCGCGACCGCGTGCTCACCATCGGCCGCTGCGCCATCCTCACCCGGACGCACGGCGGCCGCGCGGCCTGCCACTACTGCGGCCCCTGCGAGCGCGGCTGCATCACCGGCTCCTACTTCAGCAGCATCAGCAGCACGCTGCCGGCGGCCCGCCGCACCGGGCGGCTCACCCTCCGGCCCGACAGCGTGGTCGAAAGCGTGCTCTTCGACCCCGCCACCCGGAAGGCGCGCGGGGTCCGCGTGATCGACGCCGGCACCACGGAGGCGGTCGAGTTCGAGGCGCGCCTGGTCTTCCTCTGCGCGTCCACGCTCGAGTCCACCCGCATCCTGCTCAACTCGACCAGCGCCGAGTTCCCGGCCGGCCTCGCCAACTCGAGCGGCGTCCTCGGCCAGTACCTGATGGACCACACCATGGGCGGCGGCGCGTCGGGCCGGATGGACGGGATGCTCGACCAGAAGCCGTTCGGGAACCGCCCCAACGGCGTCTACGTGCCGCGCTTCCGCAACGTGAAGGACCAGCATCCCGATTTCCTGCGCGGCTACGCCTTCCAGGGCGGCGGGGGCCGCGCCGGCTGGGGCCGTGGCGGCTCGACGTCCGGGATCGGGGCGGAGTTCAAGGCCTCCCTGCTCGAGCCCGGGACATGGAGTATGGGCCTCTACGGCTTCGGCGAATGCCTGCCCCGGCGCGAGAACGCGGTTTCGCTCGACCCGGTACTGCGCGACAAGTGGGGCGTCCCGGCGCTCCGCATCAGCTGCGCCTGGGGCGACAACGAGCGCGCCGCGCTGCGCGACATGTCGGTGACCGCCGCCGAGATGCTGGAGGCGGCCGGCGCGCAGGAGGTGTCGTCCTACGTCCAGGACAACCCGCCCGGCCTTACCATCCACGAGATGGGCACCGCACGCATGGGCCGCGATCCCGCCACCAGCGTGCTCAACGGGTTCAACCAGGCCCACGACGTCGCCAACCTCTTCGTCACCGATGGCGCCTGCATGGCGTCGTCGGCGAACCAGAACCCGTCCATCACCTACATGGCGCTCACGGCGCGCGCGGTGGACTACGCGGTCGGAAAGGTGAATCGGCATGAGCTGTGACCGGAGGAGCTTCCTCGCCGCGGCCGGCGCGGGGCTCGCGGCCGCGATCCTGCCCGGGTCGCGCCCCGCCGCGGCGCTCGAGCCGGCGCCGGGGAAGATCGGCGCGATCGGCGTGCAGCTCTACACGCTGCGCTCGCTCCTGCCCAGGGACTTCGACGGCACGCTGGCTGCCATCCGCGAGATCGGCTACCGCGAGGTGGAGTTCGCCGGGTACCACGGGCGGACCGCGAAGCAGGTGCGCGCGTCGCTCGGCCGCGCGGGCCTTTCGGCGCCCGCATCGCACGTGCCGTTCGAGGCGCTGCGCGACGAGCCGCAGCGGGTGCTCGACGAGGCGGAAGAAGTGGGGCACAAGTACCTCGTCGTCGCCTGGCTCGCCGAGGCGGACCGGCTGACGGCGGCGGCCCTGGTGCGGACGGCGGCGGCGTTCAACCGGATCGGCGAGCTGGCCGGCGAGCGCGGCATGCGCTTCGCCTACCACAACCACGACTTCGAGTTCGTGCGGGTGGGCGGCCGGATCCCCTACGACGTCCTGCTCGACGACACCGTGAGCGACCTGGTGTCCTTCGAGATGGACCTCTTCTGGGTCGCCAAGGGCGGCGCCGATCCGCTCGACTACTTCGCCCGCTACCCCGGCCGGTTCCCGCTGGTGCACGTCAAGGACATGGCGGCGGGGCAGCAGATGACCGAAGTCGGCAAGGGCCACATCGACTGGCGGCGCATCTTCGCCCGGCGGAAGCTGGCGGGCATCGAGCACTACTTCGTGGAGCACGACGAGCCCACCGACCCCCTCGCCAGCATCCGCACCAGCTTCGACTACCTGCGGAAGCTCCGCTTCTGATGCCGGGCATGTCCCGCCGCGACGTGCTGGCGGCCGCGGGCGGCGCGCTCGCGCTCCCGCTGGCGTCGCGGCTGCTTCCGGCCGAGCCGGCGGCGCGGCTCCGGCAGTCGGTCTCCTACTGGCCCTTCGCGAAGATGCCGCTGGCCGAGTTCGCCCGCGCCGCCAGGCGGCAGGGCGTCGTGGCCATCGACCTCCTCCAGCCCGAGGAGTGGCCGGTGGTCCGCGCGGCCGGCCTCGCCTGCTCGATGGGCTATCCCACCCGGCGCAGTGATTTCATCGCCACCGGCTTCAACGATCCGGCCCGGCACGACATGCTGGTGGCCGAGCTGGAGGCGGCGATCCCGCTCGCGGCGGCCGCCGGCGTGCCCAACGTGATCGCGATGTTCGGGAACCGCCGCGGCATGAGCGACGCCGACGGCGCCCGCAACTGCATCGCAGGTCTCAGGCGGATCGCGCCGGCCGCCGAGCGCCACGGGGTCACCGTCTGCGTGGAGCTGCTCAACAGCAAGGTGGACCACCACGACTACCAGGGTGACCGCACGGCGTTCGGCGTCCAGGTCGTCGAGGGCGTCGGGTCCGCGCGGGTCCGGCTGCTCTACGACATCTATCACATGCAGATCATGGAAGGCGACGTGATCCGGACCATCCGCGACCACATCGGCGCCATCGCGCACTTCCACACGGGCGGCGTGCCCGGACGCGGCGAGATCGACGGCACCCAGGAGCTCAACTACCGCGCGGTGGCGCAGGCAATCGCGGACACCGGGTTCACCGGGTACCTGGCCCACGAGTTCGAGCCGAAGCGCGACCCGCTCGCGTCACTCCGGCAGGCGGTCGAGATCTGCGACGTGGCGGCGCGATGAGGGGCGCCGGTCCTGCGGCCCTGCTGGCACTGCTCCTGGCCGGCGCTCCAGCCACCGCGGCCGCCCAGTCCGACCTGTCCCTCATCCCCTGGCCGCGCAGCGTCGAGCGCGACGCCGGCTCGTTCCGGGTTACGCGCAGCCTGCGCATCGTGGCGGCGGACCCGCGCCTCGCCCCGCTCGCCGCCCATGCGGCGGACCTGGTCGAAGCGGAGCTCGGCTGGCGCCCCGCCGTCGCGCGAAGCTCGGCGGGCCCCGCCATCGTGCTCGCGCTCGCGCCCGACAGCGCCGGCGGCCGCGAGAGCTACCGGCTCGACGTGCGCGCCCGCGGCATCAGCATCCGCGCCCCCCGCGAGCAGGGACTCTTCTACGGGCTCCAGACGCTCCGCCAACTCCTCGCGTCGGGCGAATCGGTGCCTGCCCTCCGGATCGCCGACGCGCCGAGGTTCGCCTATCGCGGGGTGCACCTCGACGTGGTGCGCCACTTCTTCCCGGTCGAGTTCGTGAAGCGCTACATCGACCTGATGTCGCGCTACAAGTTCAACACCTTTCACTGGCACCTCACCGACGACCAGGGCTGGCGGCTGGAAATCCGCCGCTATCCGCGACTCACCTCGATCGGCGCGTGGCGGAAGGAGACGATCGTCGAGAAGAACTTCGACCCGTATCGCGGCGACGGCATCCGCCACGGCGGGTTCTACACACAGGACGAGGTGCGGGAGGTGGTGCGCTACGCGGCGACGCGCCATGTCACCATCGTGCCGGAGATCGAGATGCCCGGCCACGCGCAGGCCGCCCTCGCGGCGTATCCCTCGCTCGCCTGCACGAAGGGGCCGTTCGAGGTCTGGACCTCCTGGGGCGTGGACGAGGACATCTTCTGTCCCAGCGAGGCGACGTTCCACTTCCTCCAGAACGTGCTGACCGAGGTGATCGAGCTCTTCCCCGGCCGCTACATCCACATCGGCGGCGACGAGGCGCCGAAACGGCGCTGGAAGGAGAGCGCGCTGGCGCAGTCGGTCATGCGCCGGCACGGCCTCAGGAACGAGGAGCAGCTGCAGAGCTGGTTCATCCAGCGCATCGAGCGCTTCCTGCGCGCGCGGGGGAGGCGGATCATCGGCTGGGACGAGATCCTCGAAGGGGGCCTCGCGCCGGCGGCGACGGTGATGTCGTGGCGCGGGATGGACGGCGGCATCGCCGCGGCGAAGCTGGGCCACGACGTCATCATGACGCCCGGCAGCCACCTCTACTTCGACCACGCGCAGGGCGACCCGGAGTTCGAGCCGCTCTCGATCGGCGGCAACACGCCGCTGCCCCGGGTCTACGGCTTCGAGCCGGTCCCGCCGTCGCTCACCCGCGCCCAGGCCCGGCACATCCTCGGCGCGCAGGCCAACCTCTGGACCGAGTACCTCTCGACGCCAGAGCAGGTCGAGTACATGCTCTTTCCCCGGCTGCTCGCGCTCTCCGAGGTGGTCTGGTCCCCGAAGGCGGCGCGCGACTGGGAGCGCTTCACGCGGCGGCTCCCGGCCGCGCTCGCCGCGCTCGACCGGATCGGCGTCAACTATCGCGTGCCGCACGTCGAAGGGCTCGAGTCGGACCGGCTCTCCCTCTCGGACACCGCCATCGTCGAGCTGGCGTCGCTGCTGCCTGGCGCGAGCGTGATCCGCTACACGCTGAACGGCGCCATCCCCGACTCCGCCTCGCCGCGGTACACGGCGCCCCTCGCCATTCCGGTGGCGCGCGGGCAGGTGCGGGTCACGGCGCGGGTCTTCACGCCGGACGGGCGCGCGAGCCCACCCCGGTCGGCCAGCGTCGCGCGGACCTCGCTCCGCCCGGCCGAGCGGGTGGACACCGCGCGGCTCGCCCCCGGGCTGCGCCTGGCGTACTACGAGGCATCGCTGGAAAGTGCGAGCGCGCTCGCACGCGCGAGGCCGGCATCGGTCGCGGTGGCCGACAGCGTGGCCCTGCAGGGCAGGGAGCGCGCCGAGCAGTTCGGGCTCCGCTTCACCGGATTCGTGCGCGTGCCGGAAGACGGCGTCTACGCCTTCACGCTCGATTCGGACGACGGGAGCCGGCTCGCCATCGGGAGCGAGGAGGTGGTGGACAACGACGGGATGCATTCGGAGAAGGCGGTCACCGGCATGGTGGCGCTCGCGGCGGGCCTGCATCCGATCACGGTGGAGTATGTGCAGGGAGGCGGCGGGGCGTCGCTCAAGGCATTCGTGCAGCGGGAGGGAGGCGTGCGCGAGCGGCTCGAGGGGAGCCTGCTCGCGCACCTGCCGGACTGATCAGCTCCCCGGTTCGCGGGAGAGCGTCATCTCCATGAACTGCTGCCAGGTGCTGCCGTCGCCGGAGAACTCGCCGACTTCGTGCCACTGGCCCGCGTCGGTATGCGTCACCGTAAAGCGGATGTTGCCGCCGCGGGGGCCGGGAAAGCCCCAGACGATGCGCCGGTCGGTGACGGCGACGTCGGTCTCCAGCACGTGGCCATTGGCGCGGAAGCCGCGCATGCGATGCGTGCCCTTCTCCGCGTCGTACCAGATGACGGCGAAGGCATCGTGCACCACCTTGCCGTCGGCGGTCCCGAGGCCCTCGAGCATCAGCACGTGGCCGCCGGCATGGCGGGTGGCCGTTTCCTTCACCGCCGCCTCGGTGCGGGCGCCGGGGCCGGCCATCATCGAGCCGGTGCCCGTCCAGCGGCCGACCAGCCACTCGAGCGGCTTCATGTTGACCGGCTCCACGGCGCGGGTGGCGGCCTGCGCGGCGAGGGGCGCCTGGACGGGCGCTCCGGCCACGAGCGCGGCGGTCAGCAGTACCAGCGGTCGCATGTCGTCTGCTCCGGGCAGGGGGAGACTGGCGCCCCGGTTCCGGGGCAGCCGAACGTAGCACGGCCGGGCTCGGGCCGCTTGGAGAAAGCCGACATCAGGGCTGGACGCTGCCGTGCTCGATGCGGCGCAGCCGGTCCTCGAAGGCCACCGGCGTGAGCCCGGTGAGCTGCGAGAACTCGTGGATCAGGTGGGACTGGTCCGTGTAGCCGAAGTCGGCCGCCACGGCGGCCCAGCCCGGTGCGCCGGGCCTGAGCATCCCGGCCGCGGTCTCGCGCACCCGGCGGATCCGGGCGAACTGTTTCGGCGTGAGCCCGACGGCCTCGCGGAAGCGGCGCTGGAGCTGGCGCTCGCCGAGCCCGATGCCGGCCGCGATCCCTGCGATGGGTGCATCCCCGCGCGCCGCGACGATCGCGAGCACCGCTCGGCGCACGGCATCGTCGAGCGGGCGGGCGGCGCGCACCAGCGGCAGCAGCATCGCATCGAGTGCGGCCGTGGCCCGTGACTGCGCCTCGCCGCTGTCGGCGTCCGCCGGCAGGGCGTCAGCGAGCGCGTCGAGGCCGGCCCGGAACGGCGCGGGCGCCGGCACCGTGAGGTCGCGCAGCTCGGGCGCCGCGATGCCCGTGACCGCGCCGCCTGCGTCGGGCCAGAAGCGTGCGCCCCAGTACGCGGTGCCCGGCTCCACCATCACGTCGTGCGCGCGGAGGTGCGGCCCGGTGAGGACGGCGAGGGGCCGGCCGCCGCGCGGGAGGATCCAGGCGAGCGAGGTGCAGCCGTCGGGCCAGATCCGGTGCGGCAGCGCTGCCGTGCCGCGCGTGCGGAACGCCCAGTAGCTCGTCACGTGGCGCGCGAGCGCCGGCGCGGGATCGAATTCGTAGTAGTGGAATGGAGCTTCCATTACCTTCACTTCACCTCCATCGGGGAGCATCGATGCCCCTTCAGGCACAGCGCAAGGTGTACGACGTCTGCATCGTCGGGTCGGGGGCAGGCGGAGGCATGGCCGCCTACATGCTGACGCGGGCCGGAGCCGACGTCGTGCTGCTCGAGGCCGGCGGGCCGTGGGACAATACGAAGGACTCGGTCATGCTCAAGTGGCCGTACGATTCCCCGCTGCGCGGCGCCTCGACGAAGGAGCGCCCCTTCGGAGAGTTCGACGCCTGCATCGGCGGCTGGGACATCGACGGCGAGCCCTATACCCGCGCGCCGGGCACCGAGTTCGGGTGGTGGCGCGCCCGCATGGTGGGCGGGCGCACCAACCACTGGGGCCGCATCTCCCTCAGGTTCGGGCCGAACGACTTCCGCCGCAAGAGTCTCGACGGCCTGGGCGACGACTGGCCGATCGGGTACGACGACGTGGCCCCTTACTACGACCGCGTGGACGACCTGATCGGGATCTTCGGCAGCCGCGAGAACCTGCCCAACGAGCCGGATGGCCACTTCCTCCCGCCGCCGGCGCCGCGCTGCTACGAGCTGCTGGTGAAGGAAGCCGCCGACCGGCTCAAGGTCACCTGCATCCCCTCGCGGCTCTCGATCATCACCCGCCCGCACAACGGGCGCGCCGCCTGCCACTACTGCGGCCAGTGCTACCGGGGCTGCCACACCAACTCGAACTTCTCCTCCACCAACGTGCTGCTCCCGCCGGCGCAGGCCACCGGCAAGCTGACCCTCATCACCAACGCGATGGCGCGCGAAGTGACGCTGGGGGGCGACGGGCTGGCCAACGGCGTCGCCTACGTCAACAAGTCCGATGGGACCGACCAGCACGTGCGCGCGCGGATCGTGGTGCTCGCCGCCAGCGCCTGCGAGACCGCCCGGCTCCTCCTCAACTCGAAGTCGGGGCGCTTCCCCCAGGGACTGGCCAACTCCAGCGGGCTGGTCGGCAAGTACCTCACCGACACCACCGGCACCGACGTCGCCGGCTTCATCCCCAAGCTGATGAACAGCATCCCGCACAACGAGGACGGCGTCGGCGGCGGGCACCTCTACTGCCCCTGGTGGCTCGACAACCGGAAGCTCGACTTCCCGCGAGGCTACCACATCGAGATCTGGGGCGGGCGGGGGATGCCGTCGTACGGATTCATGGGCGGGATCGAGTCCTATCCCGAGTTCGGCGGCTACGGCACGGCGCTCAAGGATTCGTACCGCCGGCTGTACGGCACCACCGTCGGCTTCTCGGGCCGCGGCGAGATGATCCCCAACGAGAAGAGCTTCTGCGAGATCGACCCGGTGGTGAAGGACCGCTGGGGGATCCCGGTGCTGCGGTTCCACTGGGAGTGGACCGACCACGAGTACCGCCAGGTGCGCCACATGCAGGAGACCTTCCGCGCGCTGATCGACGCGATGGGCGGCGAGGTCTTCTCGCCGATGCCGACGCGGGAGAAGGGGTACGGCATCGCGGCCGGCGGCCGGATCATCCACGAGCTGGGCGGCGCCCGGATGGGCTCCGACCCGGCGCGCTCCGTCGTCAACGCTCACGGGCAGGCGCACGACGTGCGCAACCTCTTCGTCGCCGACGGCGCCTCGTTCGTCTCCCAGGCCGACAAGAACCCGACCTGGACCATCCTCGCGCTCTCGATGCGCACCTCCGAATACATCGCCGCCCAGCGCGGCCAGGGGGCCCTGTGAGCGACTACTCGCGCCGCGAGGTCCTCGGCCTCCTCGGCATGGCGATCATGTCGGGCGCCTTCGGCTGTACGGCGGACGGCGTCGAGAAGGCCGCCCGGGCACGGCAGTCCGCCGAGCCGTTCACGCGCAAGTTCTTCACCGACGCCGAGTGGAGCACGGTGCGCACGCTCGTGGACATGGTGATCCCCCGCGACGCGCGCTCCGGTTCGGCCACCGACGCCGGCGTGCCCGAGTTCATGGACGTGATCCTCACCGAGTTCCCCGACAGCGGCACCTCGATGCGCGCGGGCCTCACCTGGCTCGACGGCGAGAGCCGCCGCCGCTTCGCGAAGCCGTTCCACGAGGGCGCGGAAGCCGAGCGCACGGCGCTGCTCGACGCCATCGCCTGGCCGAAGCGTGCGGCGCCCGAGATGAAGCAGGGCGCCGACTTCTTCAAGCAGTTCCGCAACCTCACCGCCAGCGGCTTCTGGTCGAGCCGGATGGGGGTCGAGGACCTGAAGTACATCGGCAACGTCTTCAACCCCGGCTGGAACGGCTGCCCGCCCCCGGTGCTCGAGCAGCTCGGCCTCGCCGCGAGGGCGCGCGCATGACACCACTCGGGATCGGCTTCATCGGCAGCGGCTTCAACGCGCGCTTCCACATCCAGTCCTTCACCGGCGTGCGCGATGCCGACGTCCTCGGCGTCTGGAGCCCGACGGCGGAGCATGCGGCGGCCACCGCCGCATATGCCCGGAAGCTCGAGGTCGGACGCGCGAAGGCCTACGGGTCCATCGCCGACATGGTGGCGGACCCGAGGATCGACGCGATCTGGCTCTGCGGCGCCAACCACGCGCGGGTCGAGAACGTCGAGGAGATCGTGGACGCCATCGAGCGGGGGAAGGGGGAGCTCAAGGGGCTCGCCTGCGAGAAGCCGCTGGCGCGGAACGTGGCGGAGGCGAAGGAGGTGGTGCGGCTGGTGCGGCGCGTCGGGCTCGCCACCGGCTATCTCGAGAACCAGCTCTTCGCGCCGCAGGTGGAGCACGGCAGGAGCCTGATCTGGGCTCGGGGCGCGAAGCTCACGGGCCGGCCCTACCTGGCGCGGGCGGCGGAGGAGCACAGCGGGCCGCACATGCCCTGGTTCTGGAAGGGGAAGCTGCAGGGTGGCGGGGTGCTCAACGACATGATGTGCCATTCGGCGCTCGTGGTGCGCCACTTGCTCACCCGCCCGGGCGAGCCGCTCTCGACTGTCGAGCCGAAGCGCATCACCGCCCACATCGCCAGCCTCAAGTGGTCGCGGCCGGAGTACGCGCGCCGGCTCTCGCGCATGATGGGCAGGGACATCGACTACCGCCGGCAGCCCTCGGAGGATTTCGCCAGCGTCACCATCGAGTTCGAGACCAGCGACGGGTTCACGGTGATCGGCGAGGCGTCCACCTCGTGGAGCTTCGTGGGCGCGGGGCTCCGGCTCTCGGCCGAGCTGCTGGGGCCGGAGTACTCGATGTCGTGGAACACCCTCGACACCGGCCTCAAGCTCTTCTTCAGCCGCGAGGTGAAGGGGAAGTCGGGCGAGGACCTGGTCGAGAAGCAGAATGCCGAGATGGGGCTCATGCCCGTCGTCGCCAACGAGGCGATGGCGTACGGCTACGAAGCGGAGAACCGCCACTTCGTGCGGGTCTTCCAGGGGAAGG
>CAMLLJ010000047.1 GCA_946480845.1 uncultured Gemmatimonadota bacterium | reverse complement strand
GATACCGTCGCGATCGAAGATCCCGGCTATACCGGCGCCGCGCGCGTCTTCGAGTCGTACGGCGCGCGCCTGTCGCCGGTGCCGCTCGACGACGAAGGCCTCACGCTGGGCCCCGCGCTCGACGGCGCGCGGCTGGTGTACGTGACGCCGGCGCACCAGTTCCCGCTCTGCATGACGATGAGCCTGCCCCGCCGCCTCGCCCTGCTCGAGTGGGCCCGCGCGAACGGCGCGCTGATCTTCGAGGACGACTACGACAGCGAATATCGCTACGCGGGCCGTCCCCTGCCCGCGCTCCAGGGGCTCGCACGCGACGGTCAGGTCCTCTTCGCCGGCAGCTTCAGCAAGGTCCTCTTTCCCTCGCTGCGCCTGGGATACCTCGTCGTGCCGCCCGGTCTCGTGGATGCGGCCGCGTCCGCACGGTCAATCACGACACGGCACGCGCCGCTCCCCGACCAGGCCGTGCTCGCCGACTTCATCGAGGCGGGACACTTCGGGCGGCACCTGCGGCGCATGCGCGGCGTCTATGCGGAGCGGCTGGGTGTGCTGATGGACAGCGCGCGGAAGGAGCTGGCGGGCCGGCTCGCCGTCTCTGACATCGAAGCGGGCCTGCAGACCGCCGCCTGGCTCCCCGCCGGCGTGAACGCCGAGGCCGTCGCGCGCGCCGCGGCCGAACGCCAGGTCGAGGTCACGCCGATCAGCCGGCACGCGCGCCGGCGGCTCGAGCGCGACGGGCTCATCCTCGGCTTCG
This sequence comes from uncultured Gemmatimonadota bacterium, assembly GCA_946480845.1. The sequence goes on along the minus strand of CAMLLJ010000047.1, from coordinate 13,564 downwards.
CCTCGGTGGATGCGCCCGAGATCCGGCGCGGCGTCCGCGAGCTGGCCCGCGCCCTCAGCTCCCGACGCTGAACGGCGCGCTCACGGCCCGCACTGCCTCGGCCGACGGCGCCTGCCCCTCGGCGGTGAGCGAGACGACGACGCGATACCGCCCGGCCGCGAGCGAATCCGGAAGCTCCGTGGTGGCCGTGCGGGTGCCGTTCGGGTCGAGGATCCACGCTTCCATCGTGCACATCCGCTGGCCTTCGTCCACCGGCGTCCATGCGCCGTTCTCTTCGCGCTCGATGATGCGCGGGCAGGGATTGAAGTAGTACTGACCGGCGCCGCTGTTGCGAAGCGTCAGCGTGACTGCGTCGCCGGCGGCGTAGCTGGTGCGGTCGAGGGTGAGGCTCACCGGTCCCTGCTCCGGTGGCCCGGACACGGCGGCGGAATCAGCAGGTCCGCCGGCAGGCGAGGGTGACGGCGTGCAGGCGATGGCGGCGGCGAGCAGGGCGAGGAGCGTGCGCTTCATCGGACCGTCCGGCTGGGGAAGTCAAGGAGCGGCTCTCCCACGATAGCGCCCTCGTGCCCGAGCAGCCAGCGCTTCCGCTCGATGCCGCCCCCGAACCCGGTGAGCGATCCGTCCGCCCCGATCACCCGATGGCACGGCACGATGATCGGGATCGGGTTCCGCGCATTGGCGCCGCCCACCGCGCGCACCGCGCGAGGGGCGCCGATCCGCCGCGCCAGCTCCGCGTAGGAGATCGCGGCGCCGAAGGGAATCGCGCGCAGTGCCTGCCAGACGCGCTGCTGGAACGGCGTGCCGCGCGGCGCGAGCGGCAGGTCGAAGGCCGTCCTCGCGCCCGTGAAATAGTCGCCGAGCTGTTCGGCGGCGGCGTGCAGGATCTCCGCGGCGGGACTGGGGCGTCCATGGTCCAGCGGCGTGGCCGGTGAAGCGCGCGGACCGTACCGGTACGTCTCGAAATAGGCGCCGGTCAGCCCCCGGTCCGCCGCGATGAGCAGCAGCGTGCCGACGGGAGACGGTACCGTCAGGAGGAGGTGGTGCTCTTCGATGGCCGCAGGTGTCATGGATCCAACCTGGTGCGCCACGACCCGGCACGCGCGCCGCAATCGGACCCGGAAGTGTCGCGTCAGCGGGAGGGGCGGCGCGTCGAGCGGGCGAGCGTCACGACAGGCGGATCCACAGCCATGCGAGCACCAGCGCGATCAGCGCGAGCACGACGACGGTGAACACCGGCAGCAGCCGCCGCATGACGCGCCGCTGCAGGTCCACCGCCTGGCCCTGCACCGCCACCGACTCGAACTGGTTCTGCACGGCACGCTGCTGCAGCGCGAACATCTCGGCCTGCCGCGCCGACTGCTCGCGCTGCAGGTCGCGGATCTCCTCCAGCAGCCGGACCGCGCGCTCGCCGGCCAGCGAACCGTCGGGATGGCTCATGGCGCCGTCAGGGTGGGATGGACGACGTTCCCGGTGTTGCGCACGGCCGCCGGCTCGAAGAGCACCAGCTCCACCTCGTCCTCCGCCACGGGCCGGTGCTCGGTGCCGCGCGGGACCACCAGCAGCTCGCCCGGGCCGAGCTCGACGGCGCGGTCGCGGAACTCGATGCGGAGCCGGCCGCGCGTGACCAGGAAGAGCTCGTCCTCGTCGGCGTGATGGTGCCAGACGAACTCGCCGCGCACCTTCACCAGCTTGACCTCCTGCCCATTCAGCGCGGCGACCACCTGTGGCCGCCAGTGCTCGGCGATGCCGGCGAACCGCTCGGCGAGGCTGACCTTGTCCATGTCAGGCCGTCCGCGCGACGGCGGCACGGATCCGGGCGATCTGCCGGAGGTGCACGACGTCGTGCCCCGCATAGAGCCGCATCATGTGCGCGACGCTCTCCTCGCCCCGCTCGGCGTGCACGCCCACGCGGGTGCGCTCCTCGGGTGACGTCGCTGCAAGCAGGCGGAGGTTGAGCCGGCGCAGCGCGGCGAAGTCGTCGAGCACGGCCTCGATCTCGTGCTCGGCGTAGCGCAGCCGCTCGCACCAGGCGTCCTGGTCGTAGCCGGTGATCGCCGGCCGGTCGTGCGCCAGGATCATCCGGTAGCGCCAGGCGGCGACGATTTCGGAGTCGGCGAGATGCCGGGCGACCTGGACGACCGACCACTTGCCCGGCGCTTCGGGTGTCGCGAGCTGCGCCGGGGTGAGCCCCGCCACCGCCTGCCGCAGCGCGCCCGGGGTCTCGGCGAGCACCTCCAGCTCCGCCCGCGCGCCGAGGGCCGCGAGGATCGCTTCGGTATAGGCGCGCGCCTGGTCCGCCGCACCGGAGATCGGGTTTGCGAGACTGGTCATGCTGGTGCCTTTCAATGGGTGGATCGTTGAAAGTAACGGCCAGGCAACTGCAACAACGGAAAGGAGGCGCGGAGACGCGGAGGACGGAGGAACTGCAGCTGCACGCCCAGCCTGCCATACGACGCTTTTCTGTTTTTGTTTTTGTTTTTGTTTTTGACATCAGTTGCTTCTGCTTCCTCCGCTCTCCGCCCCTCCGCGCCTCCTTTCCGGCAGTTGCAGTTGCTGTGGCAGTTGCAGTTGCTGTGGCAGTTGCCGTTGCTGTGACGTCCACGACGCCCGCCCGAGCACCGTCTTGCGCCCCCCCGGATTTACCGCTATTCTGGCCTCAGATTCGGGTTTTGTTCGGGGCCTTTCCGGAGGTGCGCCTGGCTGCCAATCGTCTCGCCACCGCCGCGGCGCTCCTGGTCGAGCGCTTCCCCGACACCCTGCCGGCCGCCCAGCCGAGCTGGGCGGCGGTGCCCACGGGAGTGGCGGAGCTCGACCGGATCTTCCCCAGCGGCGGGCTGCAGCGGGGGCGGCTCAGCGCCTGGGCCCCCGGCCCCGGCGCGGCCGCGCTGCTGCGCGCCGCCTGTCATCACACCATCGCGCAGGGCGAGCGCGCCGCCTGGATCGACGCGGCGGCGCTCGCCACCGGTGCCGCCTGGCGCACCGGCCCCGTGCTGGTGCGCCCCGCCGGCCCGGTGGCGGCGCTCCGGGCCGCCGAGGTGCTGGCGCGCTCCGGCGGCTTCGCCCTGGTGGTGCTCGACGGCCTCGAGCCCGGGAGCGCCGAGATGGTGCGCCTCTCCCGTGCCGCGCACGAGGGCGGCGTCGCCCACGTGCTCCACACCGGCGTCACCGCGCTCGCCAGCCAGCGCATAGCCACGCGCGCGCAGGTCGGCGCCTACGGCTGGCGGCGGAGCCGGTGCGGCGGCGCCGACGACATCGCCTCGGTCACCATCGAAGTGGAGGCGCGCGCATCGGGATGGCGCGCGCGCACGGAGCTCGCGATACCGGTATGGCACGATGACCTTCGTCTGTCTCTGGATCCCGGCCGGACCGACCGGCGCGGCGAGCGCCGCTGAGCTCGCCGCCGCCCTGCTCCCGGTCGTCCCCCGGGTCCGCGTGGCCGGCCCGCGCATCTGGGCCGACGCGCGCGGGCTTGCCGCGCGCCCGCTCGCCGAATCGCTGCTCGAGACGCTCCGGCTCGAGGGCGCGCCCGGCGCGCGCGCCGGGCTCTCCCTGGTCCCGGTCGCCGCCGAGGTGGCGGCGGTGCACGGCGAGACGCACCTGGTCGAGGTGCCGGCGGGAGAGGAGCGCGCGTGGCTCGCCCCCTTCCCGCTCGCCGTGCTCGAGCCGGCGCCGGAGCTCTGCTCGATGCTCGAGGCCACCGGGCTCGAGACCTGCCGCGACCTCGCCCGCCTCTCGCTGGAGGCGGTCGAGGTGCGCTTCGGCGCCCTGGGCGTCCCGCTCTGGCGGCTGGCGCGCGCCGACGACCTGCGCATCCTCTTCGACCCGGTCCCCCGCGCCCTGCCGCACGCGTCGCTCGAGTGGACCGACTACGCGCTGCGCGACCCGGAGCGGCTGCTCTTCGTCGTCAACCGGCTGGCCGGCTCGGTCTGCGCGGCGCTCCACGAGCTGGGCCTGGGCGCGCGCCGCTTCACCCTCGCCTTCGCGCTCGAGCGGCGCGGCATCGCGGAGCATCCCTTCCATCCCTCGCGCGCGAGCGCCGACCAGCGCGCCTGGATGCGCCTCATCCGCGAGGCGCTGGAGCGGGTGCGGCTCACCGACGGGGTAGTGGGCGTCACCCTCCGCGTGGATGCGGCCGGCGGCTCCGAGAGCGTGCAGGGCGACCTGCTCGACCGCGGCTTCGCCTCCGCCGGCTCGGCGGCCGACGCGATCGCGCGCATCCTCGACCGCGACGCCACCGTCGTCACCCCGCGCAACTCGCGGCATCCCCTGCTCCGCCGGCGCACCACCTGGATCGAGGAGCAGCCGTCGTTCGTGTGGGCCCGCCCCCAGCTCGGCCCCGGCGATGCCGAGCCCGCGCTCGCACTGCACCTCCTGCCCGAGCCGGAGCCGGTGGAGGCGGAGACGGTCGACCGCGGCGGCTTCGCGGCGCCGGTGCGCTACCAGGGCCGCGACGGGTGGCACGCGCTGGTCGCGGCGTCCGGCCCCGACTGCCTCTCGGGCGGCCGCTGGAGCTCGGCGTACGCCTACGAGGTGTACTGCTGCGTCCGCGCCGACGGCGAGCTGGTGCAGCTCTCCCGCGACGCGCGCCGCGGGCGGTGGGAAGTGCAGGGCGTGTGGCGGTGACGCCGTTCGTCGAGCTCCGCGCCCACAGCGCCTTCTCCTTCGGCGACGGCGCCATGACGCCCGAGGCGCTCGCGGCCCGCGCGGCGGCGCTCGGGTATCCCGCCGTCGGCCTCACCGACACCGCCGACCTCGGCGGCATCCCGCGGCTCGCCGCGGCGGCGGAGAAGGCGGGGATCCGGCCCATCGCCGGCGCGGAGCTCGAGGTGGACGGGCGGCCGCTCGCCTTCCTGGTGCGGAACCGCGAGGGCTACCGCAACCTCGCGGCCCTGGTGACCCGCGCCCGCGTGGCCGACCTGGGAAGCTGGACACGCGAGGCGCCGCACCTGCCGCGCGGCCGGCCGGGCGTGCGCTGGACCGACGTGGCGGAGCGAAGCGCGGGCCTGCACCTGCTCACCGGGCCCGGCACCGGCCGGCTCGCGACCCTGGTGCGCGAAGGCAGCCTCGATGCCGCCGCGCGCGAGCTGGCGCGCTGGCGCGAGGCGTTCGGCGGGCGGATCGCCGTCGAGGTGCAGCGGCACCAGGCGGGGCGGCACGAGGCGGCGCTCGCCGATGCGCTCGCCGACCTCGCCGGGCGCGAGGGCGTGCCCTGGGTGGTGACCCAGGACCCGCGCTACCTCGACGACCGCGGCCGCCTGGTGCACGACATGCTCACCGCGCTCCGCGCCGGGCTCACGCTCGAGGACGCGGCGCACGCCGGCCTCCTGCTGCCCAACGGCCGCTGGCGCCTGCTCGCGCCGGAGGAGATGGCGCGGCTCTGGGCGGCGCGCCCCGAGGGGCTCGAGGAGAGCGCGCGCATCGCCGCGGCCTGCGCCTTCGACCTCACCTGGATGCGGCCCGCGCTGCCCAGCTTCCCGGTGCCGCCAGGGCATGATGACGACTCGTACCTCCGGATCCAGGTCGAAGCCGGCGCGCGCGAGCGCTGGGGCGATCCGCTCTCGGCGGCACAGCGCCGCCAGATCGAGCACGAGCTGGGCGTCATCGCTCGGCTGGGCTTCGCCGGGTTCTTCCTGGTCATCTGGGATGCGGTGCGCGAGGCGCGCGCGCGCGGCATCCTCTGCCAGGGCCGGGGGAGTGCGGCCAACTCGGCGGTCGCCTACTGCCTCGGCGTCACGGCGGTGGACCCGGTGCGCGAGGGGCTCCTCTTCGAGCGCTTCCTCTCCGAGGGCCGGATCCGCGGCGCCACCGAAGCGCCCGACATCGACCTCGACATCGAGCACGACCGGCGCGAGGAGGTGCTCGACTACGTCTACGGCACCTGGCACCGCTCGCGGGCCGCCATCACCGGCACGGTGCAGCACTACCGCGCCCCCAACGCGCTGCTCGACGCGATGCGCGCCCTCGGCTATCCGGTGGAGCTGGCGCACACCCTCTCCAAGCGGGTGCACTACAGCGACCCCGCGGACGGCGCGGAGGCGCTGCGCGCCGGGCTGGCAGAGCAGTTCGGGCTGGCGCTCGACGACGCGCGCGGCCGGACCCTGCTCGCGCTGATGGCGGGATGCGAGGGACTGCCGCGCATGCGGTCCACCCACGTGGGCGGGTTCGTGCTCTCCGCGGAGCCGCTCGGCGAATGCCTCCCGGTCGAGCCGACCTCGATGGGCCGCACCATCATCCAGTTCGACAAGGACGACCTCGACCTCATCGGCGTGCCCAAGTTCGACTTCCTGGGGCTCGGCGCGCTCTCGCTGGTGCGCCGCGCCTTCGACGTGATCGAGCAGCGCACCGGCGCGCGCCCCGAGCTCTACCGCATCCCCTATGACGACCGCCCCACCTACGCGCTGATCGCGCGCGGCGACACGGTGGGCACCTTCCAGATCGAGTCGCGCGCGCAGATCGCGTCGATCGTGCGCACCCGGCCCGAGGTGCTCTACGACGTGGTGGTGCAGGTGGCGCTCATCCGGCCGGGGCCGATCGAGGCGGGCTTCGTGAACCCCTACACCCGGCGGCGGCGCGGGCAGGAGCCGGTGGAGTACATCGATCCCTGCGTCGAGCCGGTGCTCAAACCGATCCTCCAGCGCACCCAGGGCATTCCCATCTTCCAGGAGCAGGCGATGGCGATCGCCATCGCGCTCGGCGGCTACACGGCGGCCCAGGCCGACGCGCTCCGCCGCACCATGGGGCACAACCGGAAGCAGCACCTGCTGCTCGCCGAGCTGGCCCGGCTGGAGACGGCGATCGCGGCGCAGGGCACGCCGGCGCCGGTGGCCGCGCGGGTGGTGGAGTACCTGCGCAGCTTCGGCAGCTACGGCTTTCCCGAGAGCCACGCGTGGAGCTTCGCGCTGATCGCGTACGCCACGGCGTGGCTCAAGTGCCACCACGCGCCCGCGTTCTACATGGCGCTCCTCAACTCGTGGCCGATGGGCTTCTACTCGCCGGCGACGCTCATCCACGATGCGAAGCGGCAGGGCGTCGAGGTGCGGCCGCCCTGCCTCCGCACCGGCGACTGGGAGTGCACCGTCGAGGACGGCGGCGCGGGCGCGCTTCGGATCGGCTGGCGGCACGTGCGCGGCATCGGTACCCGCGCGCTCGAGCGGCTCCGGGCGGCGCGCGCCGCGGGGCCGTTCACCGGCATCGAGGACGTGCTGCGCCGGGTCGCGCTGGCGCGGGGCGAGGCGCTCTCGCTGGCGCAGGCCGGCGCCTTCGCCGCCTGGGAGCCCGACCGCCGGCGCGCCGCCTGGGAAGCGCTGCGCGCGGCGGGCGACACGCTGCCGCTCGCCCCGGCGAGCCGCGACCCGCACGACCCGCGCCCGCTGGAGCACGCCGAAGTCGTGGCGCTCGACTACGCCACGGTGGGGATCAGCCTCGAGGGCCACCCGATGGAGGAGGTGCGCGGCCGGCTGCGCGCGGCGGGCGCGCTCGACAGCCGCGAGCTCCTGCGCGCGCGGAACGGGAAGGAAGTGCTGGTGGGCGGACTGGTCACCATCCGCCAGCGGCCGTCCACCGCGAAGGGCACGGTCTTCCTTCTCCTCGAGGACGAGCACGGGTTCATCAACGTCGTGGTGCCCGCGCGGCTGGTCGAGCCCAACACCGAGGTGGTGCGGTTCGCCACGTTCGTCCTGGTGCTGGGAAGGCTGGAGCGCGAAGGCGGGGTGATCAACGTGGTCGGCCGGCGGTTCCGCGAGCTGGAGACGCGGCCGCTCACGCACTCCAGCCGGGATTTCCGGTGATGCAGGTTACACGGTGACGCCCGCCACGGTGCCGGGTCCCGGCCCGAAGCACACTCGACATACCCGTGAGGGTGGGGTGCGGCCGTCCGGCCCGCCTCTGACCAATGAAACCGGAGGGTGTGTGAGCAAACGGACCCTGGCCCTGATCCTCGCGCTCTCGGCAGCCGGCGCGCTGGGTGCGGCGCCGGCGCACGCGCAGGGCGTGCGCTTCGGCCTCGCCGGCACCGGGCTCTTCTCGCTGGAAGACGGCGGCGGCAGCGACTTCGGCGTCACCGGCCTCGCGCAGTTCGGCCGCTCGCACGGCAACGTCGGCTTCCGCATCGATGCGTCGCTGCTGCGCGGCGACGGCGACTGGAGCCAGCTCGCCACCGGCGACATCTCCTACACGTTCCACACGCCGGAATCACTGCTGCACCCGTACCTGCTCGCGGGCGCCGGCATCGTGCACGTTCCCGACCTGACCAAGCCGATGGCCAAGGCGGGCGGCGGTCTCGACTACCATCTCTTCAAGCGCAACCGCGGCACCGTCCTCTTCGGCGAGGCCACGGTGGACTTCCTCTTCTTCGGCGATGACGCCGGCGGTACCGCCACGGGGCTGCAGCTCAATCTCGGCCTCAAGTTCGGCGACTGACGCACCAGGGCACGGATAGTCCAACGGGCGCCCGGGTCTCCCCGTGGCGCCCGCTGGAAGCCGTGCTCAGTGGTTTCCGAAAACTACTTCTCGTTCCGCTCGCGGTTCGCGTCGGCGGACTTCGCGCTCACCCGCCCCTGCCCAGACGCGACTCCCGTCTTCACCCTGATCTCGCGGGGCCGCATCTTCTCGGCCTTGGGCAGCGTCACGCTGAGCACGCCGCCGTCGAAGTCGGCCTCGATCCGGTCGGGGTCCACCGTGTTGGGAAGCGCGAAGGTGCGCTCGAAGGTGCCGTAGCTCCGCTCGTAGCGGTGCACCCGGCGCTCCTGGTCGCCGCGCTCCTCCTGCTGCCGCTTTTCGCCGCGGATGGTGAGCATGTTGTTCTCGAGCGAAAGCTTCACGTCCTCGGGCGAGACGCCCGGGATCTCCATGACGATGCGCACCCCGTCGCCATCTTCCATGATGTCGCAGGGCGGGATCCACGCCGAGGTGATGGTGCCCTGGTTCTCGAAGGGCCACGTGCCGAAGGCGTCGTCGAGCATCCGGTTGAGCTGGCGAAGCCCGGTGAGGCTACCGTAATCGTTGCGCCGCATGACTGCCATGGTGTCCTCCTGCTGTGCTGAAGTTCCTGGCGTTCCCGGCGGCAGGGGTCGTACGCTGCGCCGGCTGGAAACGCTCGGGAAAAATGCAGCCCGCATGCCAGCGGCAGGGTGGCCTCGTGTGTCGAAATGACCGATTGGGGAGGCGGAGGCGGCAGGGTGCTGGGGGAGGAGGGCTGTCAGAGTTGCAGGGTACCCCCTTGCCCCCAAACAGACCGGTCTGTATACTTCCCGAGTCCCAATGATGGGGGTAGTCCGATGACCGCAGTCACCGAAGGCGCCCGCGAGCGGATCCTGCGCGCGGCCGACGAGCTGTTCTACAGCCGCGGCATCCGCAACGTCGGCATCGACGAGGTGATCGCCCACGCCGACGTGGCCAAGGCGACGCTGTACAAGCATTTCGAGTCGAAGGACCTGCTGGTGCTCGAATGCCTCCGGCGCCGGTCCGTCGAGGCGCGCCGGCGCTTCCTCGAGTCGATCGAGAAGCGGGCCACCACCCCCGTCGAGCGCGTGCTCGCCATCTTCGACCGCCTCGAGGCGACCTGCGGCAAGACGGACTTCCGCGGCTGCGCGTTCGTCAACGCCGTGGTCGAGCTGGCCGACCCGAACCACCCCGCCCACCAGGTGGCCGTCGAGCACAAGCACGCCCTCCAGGATTACATGCGCCAGCAGGCCGAAGAGGCCGGCGTGAAGGACCCGGACGACGTCGCCGCCACCCTCGCCCTTCTATATGACGGGGCCGCCGTCGCCGTGCAGCGGGACTGCAGTTCGGATGCGGCGCATCGGGCGCGGACGGCAGCGGAGAAGTTGCTGAAGTGAAAGGATCAGGGGTCAGGGATCGGGAGTACGCAAACCCCCGATCCCTGACCCCTGATCCCTGACCGCCCAGTCTCTCCCCCTCCCAAAAAACTCCCCTCTTGACAACTAGACCGACCTGTCTGTATAGTGGGCCCTCGGTAGACAGACCTGTCTGTTTCGGGTCTCCCTGTCCCCCTGTCGTCGGGAGCTACACCGATGGTCCGCTATGCCCAGCTCCGCCCCACCGTCTTCGCCTTCGCCCTCGCCTGCGGCACCGAGGCCCCGGCCCCCCCGCCTCCACCCGTCACCGTTGCGCCCGCCATCGAGCGCGAAGTGACCGAGTGGGACGACTTTACCGGCCAGCTCGAGGCCGTGGACATGGTCGAGGTCCGCCCCCGGGTGTCGGGCCACATCCAGCGGGTCGCCTTCCGTGAGGGGAGCGAGGTGAAAGCCGGCGACGTGCTCTTCGTGATCGACCCCCGCCCCTACGCCACCGAACTGGCCCGCGCCACCGCCGAGCGGGAGCGTTCGCGCACCCGGCTGGCGCTGGCCGTCTCCGAGCAGGAGCGCGCCGAGCGGCTCGCCGCTGTCCAGGCGATCTCGCGCGAGGAGCTCGACGCGAAGAAGAGCGCCGTCGCCGAGCTGCGCGCCGCCGTGGACGTCGCCGGGTCGGCGGTCGCCGATGCGCGGCTCGACCTCGAGTGGACCCGCGTCCGCTCACCGATCTCCGGCCGGGTGGGGCGTGCGGCCGTGACCGAGGGCAACCTGGTCCAGGCCGGCGGCCCGGCCGACGCGCCGCTCACCACCGTCGTCTCCATCGACGAGATGCGCGTCTCGTTCGAGACCGACGAGCGCACCTTCCTGCGGCACGCCGACCTGATGCGGTCCGGCACCCGCCCCGCCGCACGGGCTGCCGCCGCGCCGGTGCGCATGGGCCTCGCCAACGAGCCCGGCTACCCGCACGAGGGCCGGCTCGACTTCGTGGACAACCACGTCGATCCCGAGACCGGCACCATCCGCGTCCGCGCCGTCTTCTCCAACGCCGACCGGCAGTTCACGCCGGGCCTCTTCGCCCGGGTGCGGCTCGAGGGCGGCGCTCCGCACGCGGCGACGCTGGTCCCCGACCGCGCCATCGGCACCGACCAGGACCGGAAGTTCGTGCTGGTCCTCAAGCCCGACAGCACGGTGGACTACCGCGCCGTCGAGCTGGGCCGGCTGGTGGACGGCCTCCGCGTGATCGAGGACGGCCTCGAGCCGGGCGAGCAGATCGTCGTGAGCGGAACGCAGCGCGCCCGGCCGGGGACGAAGGTCACCGCCATGGCCGCGCAGCCCGATTCCGCGTCCGTCGCCACCGCGCGCTGACGCGCCGAACCGGAGCAGACCAATGCGATTCTCCCGCTACTTCATCGACCGCCCGATCCTGGCCGCGGTGCTGTCCATCGTCATCCTCATCGCCGGGCTGGTCTCGATGGGCCGCCTGCCGGTGGGCGAGTATCCCGAGGTGACGCCGCCGTCGATCGTGGTCCGCGCCGTCTATCCTGGCGCCAACCCCCGGGTGCTGAGCCAGACCGTGGCCGGGCCGATCGAGGAGCAGATCAACGGCGTCGAGAACATGCTGTACATGTCCTCGCAGTCCACCTCGGACGGCGTCCTCACGCTCACCGTGACGTTCGCGCTGGGCACCGACCCCGACCTGGCGCAGGTGCAGGTGCAGAACCGCGTGAGCCAGGCCCTGCCCCGGCTCCCCGAGGAAGTGCGCCAGCTCGGCGTCACCACAGTGAAGAGCTCGCCCGACATCGCGCTGGTGGTGCACCTGGTCTCGCCCGGCGGCGAGTACGACGTGACCTACCTGCGCAACTACGCGGTGCTCCAGGTGAAGGATGCCCTCGCACGCGTGCCGGGCGCCGGCCAGGTCGAGGTCTTCGGCGCCGGCGACTACGCCATGCGCGTCTGGATCGACCCCGAGAAGGCGGCCGCCCGCGGGCTCGCCGCCGGCGACATCGTCCAGTCCATCCGCGACCAGAACGTGCAGGTGGCCGCCGGCGTCGTGGGCGCGCCGCCGATGCCGGAGGCGGTGGACTACCAGCTCAACGTGAACGCGCGCGGCCGGCTCGCCAGCGTCGAGGAGTTCGGCAACATCATCGTGCGCACCGGCGCCGCGGGCGAGCTCACCCGGCTCCGCGACGTGGCCCGCATCGAGATGGGCTCGGGCGACTACGCGCTCCGCTCAATGCTCGACAACGAGCCGGCGGTGGCGATCGTGATCTTCCAGGCGCCGGGATCCAACGCGCTGGAGCTGGCCGCCGGCATCCGGGAGCGGATGGACGAGGCGTCGCTCAACTTCCCCAGGGGAATCGAGCATACCATCGTGTACGACCCGACGGTCTTCGTGGACCAGTCGATCCACGAGGTGGTGAAGACGCTGCTCGAGGCGACGCTGCTGGTGGTGATCGTCGTGGTGCTCTTCCTCCAGACCTGGCGCGCATCGGTGATCCCCCTGCTCGCGGTGCCGGTCTCCATCATCGGCACGCTGGCGTTCATGCTGGCCTTCGGGTTCTCCATCAACACCCTCTCCCTCTTCGGGCTGGTGCTGGCGGTGGGCATCGTGGTGGACGACGCGATCGTCGTGGTGGAGAACGTCGAGCGGAACATCGAGCTGGGCATGTCCCCGCGGGAGGCGAGCTACAAGGCGATGGGCGAGGTGAGCGGCCCCATCATCGCCATCGCGCTGGTGCTCTGCGCCGTCTTCGTGCCGATCGCCTTCATCAGCGGGCTCACCGGGCAATTCTACCGCCAGTTCGCCCTCACGATCGCCTTCTCCACGGTGATCTCGGCGTTCAACTCGCTCACGCTCTCCCCCGCGCTCTCGGCGATCCTGCTCAAGCCGCACGGCGCGCCCAAGGACCGGGTGCAGCGCGCCATCGACCGCATGTTCGGCTGGGCGTTCGGGCCGTTCAACCGGTTCTTCGGGCGCTCCTCCGAAGGCTACAGCCGCCGGGTCGGCGGCCTCACCCGCCGGAGCGGGGCCGCGCTCGCGGTGTATGCCGGGCTGCTCGCGCTCGCGGCCTTCGCGTTCCTCAAGGTGCCGCGCGGGTTCGTGCCCAGCCAGGACAAGAACTACCTCGTCGCCTTCGCGCAGCTTCCTGACGGCGCCACGCTCGACCGGAGCGAGGCGGTGATCAGGCGCATGGGCGAGATCGCCCTGGAGCAGCCGGGGGTCACCCACGCCGTGCAGTTCCCCGGGCTCTCGATCAACGGGTTCGTCAACAGCCCCAATGCCGGCATCATCTTCCTGATCCTCGACGATGCCGAGAACCGCGGCGGGCCCGGGATGTACGGCGCCGAGATCGCCGGGGCGCTCAACCAGCAGTTCGCCGGGATCCAGGACGCGTTCGTCGCCGTCTTCCCGCCCCCGCCGGTGCCGGGCATGGGCTCGATCGGCGGCTTCAAGCTGCAGCTCGAGGACCGCGCGAGCCTCGGCGAAGGCGAGCTGTTCCAGGCCACGCAGGCGCTGCTGGGCAAGGCCTACCAGACGCCCGGACTCGCCGACCTCTTCTCCAGCTTCCAGATCAACGTGCCGCAGCTGGTCGTGGACGTGGACCGCGACAAGGCCAAGCGCCAGGGCATCGCGCTGACCGACCTGTTCCAGACGATGCAGATCTACCTTGGCTCCGCGTACGTGAACGACTTCAATCAGCTGGGCCGCACCTACCGCGTCGTGGCCCAGGCCGACGCGCCGTTCCGCGCCA
>CAMLLJ010000046.1 GCA_946480845.1 uncultured Gemmatimonadota bacterium | reverse complement strand
TCGCCGAGGCCTTCAAGCCCGGCCAGCGGGTCTGCCTGACCACCCACGTGAACCCTGATGGCGACGGGCTCGGCAGCGAGGTGGGCCTGCTGCACCTGCTCCGTGCCCGGGGGATCGACTGCGTCATCACCAACCCGACGCCGACGCCCAGCCGGTTCGCCTTTCTCTTCGAGGGCCTCACCGACGCCGACCGCACGCCGGAGGCGGTCAAGGAGCTGCGCCGCGCCGACCTGATCCTGGTCCTCGACATCTCGGAAATAGGGCGGTTGGGCATGCTCGCCGACACCGTCCGCGCGCGCGGCGTGCCGGTGGCGTGCATCGACCATCATGTCAGCAGCGGCGCCCTGCCCGATGGGCCGCGCTACCTGGATTCAACGGCGTCGGCCACGGGCGAGCTCATCTACGAGCTGGCCGTCGCCAACCAGTGGCCTATCACCGCGCCGGCGGCGAAGGCGCTCTACGTCGCCCTGCTCACCGACACCGGCGGGTTCCGGTTCAGCAATACGAAGCCCCGCACCCTGCGCATCGCCGCGGACCTGCTCGAGACCGGGCTCGATCCCGAGCAGATCTACCTCGACGTCTATGCCAATGCCCCCGAGGGCCGCCCGCGGCTCCTCGGCGAGGCGCTGCAGACCCTCGTGGTCGAGCCGGAGCATGGCCTCGCCTGGGTGACCGTGCCCCCGGGCGCGATGGAGCGCCTGGGCGTGTCCTCCGACGACCTGGACGGCCTGGTGGAGTTCCCCCGCTCCATCGAGGGCATCCGGCTGGCGATCCTCTTCCGCGAGGCGTCGCAGGGGCGGATCAAGGTGTCGCTCCGGTCGGTCGGGAACGTGGACGTCGCCGCGCTCGCCCGGCGCTTCGGCGGCGGCGGCCACGCCAAGGCGGCCGGCCTCGCGCTCCCTGGGTCGCTCGCGGACGTGCAGGCCACGGTCCTGTCCGCCGCGCGCGAGTATATTTCGGCATCATGAGCACCGACATCCTGGACCGCATCGAACGCACCATCGACACCCTCCGCCCCTACATCGCCTCGCACCGGGGCAGCGTCGAAGTCATCGATTTCGACGCCGGTGAGGGCATCCTCCTCGTCCGCCTTGGCGGCACCTGCCACGGCTGCGCCGCCTCCACCATCACCCTGAAGCAGGGCATCGAGAGCCGGCTCCGCGCCATGGTCCCTGAAGTGCGCCACGTGGAGGCGGTATGAGCGGCTCCGTGGAAGGCGGCGTTATCGAGGCGCTGGCCCGGATCCGGAACGAGCGGCTGGGCACCGACCTCATGTCCGCGGGGATGATCCGCGACCTCGCGGTGGACGCCGACGGGCACGTCGCCTTCACCTTCCTGCTCTCGAGCGACGATCCCGGCGCGCTGGTGCGCGAGGCGCGCCGCGCCGCCGAAGCGGTGCCGGGCGTCGCCGGGGTGCGGATCAGCGTCAGCAATCCCGCCGGGCCGGCGCGCACCACCCACGCGCCGCCGGGCGCGGAGCCCGCCGCGGGTGCGCCGGCGCCGCTGCCCGGGCGGCAGGAGTCGCTGGGGCAGGTGATCGCGATCTCCTCGGGCAAGGGCGGGGTGGGGAAGTCCACGGTGGCCGCCAACCTGGCGGTGGCGCTGGCGCAGGCGGGCCATCGCGTCGGCGTCATGGATGCCGATGTCTACGGGCCCAACATGCCGCGGATGTTCGGCGTCTTCGACCGGCCGATGGTGGACGCCGACACGAAGAAGATCCAGCCGCTCGAGGCGCATGGTGTCCGCCTGATGTCGCTGGGACTGCTGATCGAGCGCGACGCGCCGGCGATCTGGCGCGGCCCGATCATCATGAAGATCATCCAGCAGTTCCTGCGCGACGTCGAGTGGAACGACCTCGACTACTTCATCGTGGACCTGCCGCCCGGCACCGGCGACGCGCAGCTCTCGCTGGTGCAGGCCACCCAGGTCTCCGGCGCCGTCATCGTGACCACGCCGCAGGAGATGGCCGTGGGCGACGCGCTCCGGGGCGCGAAGATGTTCGAGCGCGTGGGCGTCCCGGTGCTGGGGATCGTCGAGAACATGAGCGGCTTCACCGACCCGGAGACCGGGCGGATCTGGCAGCTCTTCTCGCACGGCGGCGGGCAGCGGCTCGCCGACGAGCTCGGCGTGCCGCTCCTCGGCTCCGTGCCGCTGCAGCCCGGCCTTGCCGAGCTCGCCGACCGCGGCGAGCCGATCCTCGTCGCCTCGCCCGCGAGCCCCGCGGCCGAGGCGCTCCGGACCGTGGCGCACGCGGTGCACGACCGCGCCGCCCGCCACGCCGCGCCGCTGCCCATCATGCGGGGATAGCTCGCCCCGCCGCATGGCCGTCATCACCCTGCTCACCGATTTCGGCACCACCGACGCGTACGTCGCGGAGCTCAAGGGCGCGCTGCTCTCGGCGGCGCCCTCGGCCGCGCTGGTGGACGTCACCCACGGGGTCGCGCCGGGCGACGTGCGCTCGGCCGCCTACGTCCTGGGCCGCGCCTGGCGCCACTTCGCCCCCGGCACCGTGCACCTGGCGGTCGTGGACCCCGGCGTCGGCACCCGGCGCGCCGCACTCGCGCTCCGCGCGCACGGCCATGCGTTCGTGGGGCCCGACAACGGGATCTTCACCAGCGTGCTGCGGGGTGCCGAGGTCGAGGCGGTCGAGTTGCCGGTGCCCGGCGCGGCGGCACCGACCTTTCACGGGCGCGACATCTTCGCGCCGGCCGCCGCGGCGCTCTCGACCGGCCGCGCACTCCAGCTCCTGGGCACGCCGTTCACCGGCATCCCGGAGCGGCTCGCAACGCGCGAGCCATGGCACGAGGGGAAGACGTTTATCGGCGAGGTGATCTACGTAGACCGGTTCGGGACGCTGGTCACCAACTTCACGCCCGAGAACCTGCCGGGGTACGCGGTGATCGAGGTGGAGGGGGCGGAGGTCGGCCCGCTGCGCCGCACCTACGGCGACGTGGCGACGGGGTCGCTGGTGGCGTATGCCGGGTCGGGCGGGGAGATCGAGATCGCGGTGCGCGACGGCTCCGCGGCGCGGCGGCTCGGGATCGGGGTCGGCGGGAAGATCCGGGCGCGGCTGGGGTAGCACGGGCCGCCCGCCTCCCCGGGGGCCGGGCTCCCCCGTCCAAAACCGGGGGGTGGGCCACTCCCTGCGTACACCCACACAGTCCTGCGGGAGTGGCCCTCCCCTCGGTTTGCTCCGCCCGGCATGGCGGTAGAGCCGGCCTTGAGCCGCGAGCTACCCCGTCCCCGGCTCCACCGCCGCGACCGCCCTGCGGTACCCCTCACGCACTCTGCCGAGCGCCCGCCGGAAGAACCCGAACAGCTTCCAGATCACGAACGTCGCGATCAGCACCAGCACCACCACGATCACGCCGGTGAGCACCGGGTGCGTGGCCGCGAGCCAGCTGAGGAAGATTGCCACCACATCCTCACCGAAGCTGAGCAGCCAGTTGCTCACGGGCTCCGGGCTCGTATTGGCCGCCGCCCGCGCCGACGCCTTGGCGCCGTGCGAGGTGAGGGCAACGCTTCCCGCCACCAGCGCGGCCCCCAGCTTCCACGCCTCGGGCACCCCGCCGAAGGATGAGTAGGCGAGCAGCATCGCCGCCGGCGGGCGGATGAAGGTGTGGACCGCATCCCAGGCGCTGTCCACCAGCGGGATCTTGTCGGCGATGAACTCGATGACGAACATCGTCGCCGCGATGCCCATCACCAGCGGGTGCGAGAGGATGTCGAGCGAAGCCGGAAGGTCCACCCAGCCCAGGCGCTGGAAGAGGCCGGCGGCGGCCACCGTCGCGTAGACGTTGAGCCCCGAGGCGAAGGACGTTCCGAGCGCGAAGCCCAGCGTTTCGAGAGGTGACACGGCCGCCTCCTGAGGGTACGCCGACAGGGTACGCCGGTAATGATAACCCCGGGAATCGGCCTCCGCGTCAGTCGAGCCGCATCCGCCGCACCAGGTCCCGGAACCTGGGGTCGCTCCGGAGGTCGTCGAGGGCCGGCTCGACGTTGAGGTAGACCATCCACCCCCGCCGCTCCGCGTAGGCGCGTTCGAGCCACGCGAACGCCCCGTCCGTATCGCCGAGCGCCTGGTGCAGCGCGACGAAATCCACCGGTGACACGTAGCGCTCCCGCGCGCGCGCCTCGAGCTGCGACAGCACCTCGCGCGCCTCCGCGGTGCGCCCCTGGGTGGCTGCGAGCGTGCCCAGCGCCGCGAGCGCGCGCGCGTGCTCCGAGGACAGTGACATCGCCTCGCGGAACTCCGCCTCGGCATCGGCGCTGCGGCCCTGCTGCAGGAGCGCGAGCCCGAGGATCATGTGGGTCTCCTCGGCGTCCGGCGCCATGGCGAGGGCGCGGGTGAGGTGCTCGATGGCGAGGCCGGGCTGGCGCGCATAGTAGTAGAGCCACCCGAAGCTCCGCCGCACCGATACCGATGACGGGTCCAGCTCGGCGGCGGCGCGGGCCTGCGCCAGCGCCTCCTCGATGCGCCCCATCGCGAGGAGCAGCCAGCCGTACCACTGCCGCGCGCTGGCGTACCTCGGGTTGAGCTCGATGGCCCGCCGGAAGTGCCGCTCCGCCGCCTGCCACTCCCAGTCGTAGATGAAGGTGACCCAGGCGAGCGAGGTGTGCGCTTCGGCGAGCGACTCGTCGAGCTCGAGCGCCCGCCGCGCCTCGGCCGCGGCCTTGCGCATCCCCTCGGCGACCGGTGCACCGCGGTAGTCGAGTGCCAGCGCATGCGAGTCGGCGAGCCCGGTGTAGGCCAGCGCGTAGCTCGGGTCTTCGGCGATGGCCTGCTCGAACCAGCGGATACCCTCGGCGATGCTCTCCTGCGTCCGCTGGTTCCACGCGTGCCGGCCGCGCAGGTAGAGCTGGTAGGCCCGGAGGTTGGCGGTGTAGCGCCGCGGCGTGAGGTCGCCGATGTCCCCCACCAGCCGGGCGCGGAGGGTGCTCACGATGGTCTGGGCGATCTCGTCCTGCACCGCGAAGACGTCGGCGATTTCCCGGTCATACCGCTCCGACCAGAGCAGGCCGCCGTCCGCCGCATTGGTGAGCTGTGCCGTGATGCGGAACCGGGTGCCCGACCGGCGTACGCTCCCTTCGAGCACTGCCGAGACGTCGAGCAGCGCGGCGGCGCTCCTGACGTCCTGCCGCACGCCCTTGAAGGCGAACACCGAGCCGCGGGAGGCGACGCGCAGCCCGTCCACCTTGGCGAGCGCGTTGATCAGCTCGTCGGTCATGCCGTCGCTGAAGTACTCGGTGTCCGGATCGGGACTGCCGTTGACGAAGGGCAGGACCGCGATGGACGCGACCGTCTCCCGCACGATGGCGGCCGGCACCGGCGCCGTTGTCTCCAGCGCCGCCGCGAACTCGGCCGCCGTCGCAAACCGGTCCGCCGGGTCCTTCGCCAGGGCCCGCGCGATCGCGCGCTCCACGGCGGGCGGGATGTTCGGCCGGGCGCTGCGGATCGGCGCCGGCGGCTCGGTGGCGTGCCGGGCCATCGTGGCGCGGGGCGTGGTCCCGGTGAACGGCGGGCTCCCCGACAGCATCTCGTAGAGGACGCATCCGAGACTGTACACATCGCTTCGGCCGTCCACCGCGTCGGCGGTGGCCTGCTCCGGGCTCATGTAGGCGGGGGTGCCGACGGTGAAGCCCGGCCGGGAGATCAGGTCGGTGCCCCGGGTGGACAGTGCCCGCGCGATGCCGAAGTCCGCCACCACCGGCTGGCCTTCGTGCAGGAGGATGTTCTCCGGCTTGATGTCGCGGTGCACCACCTCGTTGCGGTGCGCATAGTCGAGCGCGAGCGCGACGCTCCGCGCGATCCGCACCGCCTCGTCCACGGGGAGCCGGCCGTCCCGCTGGAGGCGCGAGCGCAGCGATTCGCACCCCATGTAGGGCATGACGTAGTAGAGGAAGCCGTCGCGGGCCCCGGAGTCGTGGACCGGGAGGATCTGGGGATGGTTGAGGCGGGCCGCGATGCGGATCTCGCGGAGGAAGCGCTGGGGCTCGTAGCCGGCCACCAGCTCGGGCCGGAGCAGCTTGATGGCCACGTCCCGGCCATGCTTGAGGTCCTGGGCGAGGTACACCGTGGACATGCCGCCACTGCCGATCTCGTGCTCCACCCGGTAGCGCTCGCCGAGGATGTCCTGCAGCCGATCGATGACGCCAGCCACCCGCCGCTCCGTCAGAGGGGAGGCCTCTATCTTATCCACTCCACCCGGACTCCGCCCATCGTCGAGGCCAGGGCCACGTCCACATGGCGGGCCGCCCGCGCATATCCCGGGGAAAGATAGGTGTTGCCCTCCCGGGTCCACCCCCTGGCGGGAAAGCTGGTCAGGAACCGCTCCATCACGATCCGGATCCCGGTCTCGGTGGGCAGCCGGAGCGTCAGATCGCCGATCGCCATCTTCACGCTGAGCCGTGCATCGGCGCTCCAGGTGCCGCCCAGGTCGAGCACCGCCTTGCCGACCCCGCCCTCGAAGCTGATCTGCTCGCAGCGGCTGTTGCCCAGCCCCACGAGTGCGATCTCCGCCGCGCCGGACTCGATCACGGCCGAGCTGCACCGGACGGCGTTCGGCTCCGAGAAGCGAACGACCGAGCGGCTCGCGCCGGTCTCCAGGCGGAACGCGGCGAGGCGGAGCCCGCCCAGCTCGATGTCCGCTTCCGTGGCACCGAGCGCCAGGTCGAGCGCCAGGGTGACATCGGGCGAGAGGGTGATCGTCGCTGCCTGCTCGAGCTGGCTGCGCGAAGAGACCCGGAGGCCGCTCTTCCCCGTGCCCTCGACGCCGAGCCGGACGACGCCGGACACCGGCTCGAATCGGCTCACCGGCGTGAAGCGCTCGGGGTCGTAGCGGAGGCGCATGCGGTAGAGCTCGCCCGCCGGGCCAGGGAGGAGCCGGAGGGTGCCGGCGGCGAACTCGAGGCGGGTGGAAAGGCGGCTTTCGCCGTGGTGCTGGCGGGAGGTGCTGAAGTCCCGCATCTGCTGCGCCGGTAGCGGCGCGGCCGCCGCGGCGAGGAGCGCCGCGGCGGCCGTCCAGCGGCGCATCAGACCCCCGGGCCGGTCGAGCGGGAGCCCGCGCCCGGCCGCTTGACGGCCGGCACGCCGAACTGCGGCGTGGCCCACAGGTATTCGTCGGTGAGCGCTTCCGGCGGGATGATGCGCCCGGCGAAGTTCTCGCGCACGCCGGCCCGGCTCAGCATGGCGGCGCCGAGACCGGCGGTGGCCAACAGCCAGGTGACCAGCACGGCGGCACCGCGGATCAGCTCGCCGGCGATCGCCACCCAGCCGAACAGCGCCCAGGCGACCCAGAGGGCGACCGTGGCGGCAAGGCCGGTGAAGAGGAATCCGTAGCTGTTCGGCGCGCCGACCAGGACGCCCTGCGCCAGGCGGCGGCGGGTGTAGGTCTCGCCCATGGCGTGCGCCACCGCGAGGTAACCGCCCACCACGCCAACGATCACCAGCAGGGCGTAGACGACCACCGCGAACGGCAGCAGCAGGATGCCGGCGACGCTCAGCACCAGGCCGACGACCAGCATGCCGAAGGTGGGAAGGATGAGGATCTGCCCGACGAGCCCGGTGACGAAGGCGCGGCCGAAGCTGTGCGACGCCGTGTCGGAGACGACCTGCAGGTTGTGCCGGCCGAAGGCGACGAGCCCGTACCCGAGTGCCGCGAGGGCAAAGAAGACGCCGACGACGCCGGCCAGCCGGCGGACGGTGAGCTGGAACGCCGAGAGCGGCGGCTCGGGCGGCAGCGCGGCGGCGACGCTCTCGCGCAGCTCGCGCGACTCGCCGCCGATCTCCCCGCCGGTGGCGCGGATGGTCCCGTGCACGGCGAGCACGTCGCCGGAGACGACACCGCCCGGATGGACCACCACGTCGCCGTCGAAGGTGACCAGGTTGCCGTCGAGCCGGCCGAAGACCTCGGCATCGCCCTTCATGATGAGCAGGTTGCCCTGCAGGGTCTGCTCCGAGCCGATGCTGAAGGCGCCGAGCCGGGCGGCGCCGCCCGGCACCGAGAGGCGCAGCTCGTTGTCCGGGGTACCGGCGAACCGGGCGAGCTGCTCTTCGATGGAGAGGGGGTGGCTCAGGTCCGAGAGGTCGATCACCGGCCCGTCCGGGCCGGCCGCGGGCACCGCCTGCGGCCGCACCGCCGGCCCCCGGCCGGCCCGCAAAGTGTCGGAGCCCTCGCCCCGGATCTGCTGGATGAGCTCCCAGATGTCCCGCGCCGCCTCGACCGCCGCATGGGTGCCGCCCTCGGGCGACGCCGCCAGGGCCGGCTGCACCGCGCCGGCGACCAGCGCCGCCAGGAGCCCGAGCCGCGCCGCGATCCTGCCGCTAGGCGTGCGCATGGGCGACCCCCGTGCGCGGAAGGGCCATCAGCCGCCGCAGCACGAGCACGCCGCCGAGATAGGCGAGCGACGCCGCCGCCGAGATCGCGGCGACGCGCGCCGGCGCCCCGAGCAGCCCGCGCGCCCGGTCGTACCAGGGCTGCTCCATCAGGTTGGAGGCCGCGCCGCGGACGGCAAGCCAGAGCCAGCTCACCGCCTCGTTGCCGAGCCAGGTTCCCGCGGCCGCGAGCGTCTCGCGGTTGCCGAGGCTCCAGACGATGCTCGCCGCCATGGCTGCGCCGAGGACCAGCACCACCGAGGCCGCGGCCGCGAGCCCCCGCCGGGACGCGAAGAGCCTGCGCCGGCTGCCGCCCAGCGCGTGGAGCGCGAACGGATCGGGGAGCGCCACCCGCGCCATGACCCGCTCCGCGAAGTCCGGCGCGGGCGAAACCAGCGGCAGCAGGGCGAGCCGCTCGACGACCTCACGCTCCGCCGCGTAGCGCGCGGCGCAGCCGGCGCAGGCCGTGAGGTGGGCGTGCGCATGATCGCGCGCGTCGTTGGCGAGGAGCGCGTCGATGTCGTCGGGCGACAGGTGGAAGTCGGCAGGCCGCGTCATGATTGAACCCTCCTACGGGGGCCCGGGATTGAAGGTTTCACTCTCGGAGATGCGCGAGCGCTTGCCGCAACTCGTTGCGCGCGCGGTGGATGTAGGTCTTCACGGTGCCCAGCGGGAGATTGAGGATTTCCGCGATCTCCTCGTAGGCCCGGCCCTCGACATGGCGGAGCAGGATGCACGACCGGTACTCGGGCCGGAGCAGCCCGATCGCGCGCTCGATTTCGCCCCCCAGCTCCTTGGCCTCGACGGCGTCGAGCGGAGACTCCCCCCGGTTCCCGATCTGCAGCGCGGTCGCCTCGATCGCCTCCGGCGTCTCGGCGTGAGGCGACCCGTCGAGCGAGAGCGTGTCCAGCTCCCGCCGGCGCAGGTGATCGATGGCGGCATTGTTGGCGATCTTGAAGATCCAGGACGAGAACTTGAATTCGGGGCGGTACGAATCGAGGGCGTTCAGCGCCTTGACGAAGGTCTCCTGCGCCAGGTCCTCGGCCAGCTCGCGGTCGCGGACCATGCGGAAGACCAGCGAGAAGAGCGGGCGCTCGTAGCGGCGGATCAGCTCGCGATAGGCGGGCTCGTGCCCGGCGCGCGCGAGGGCGACGATCTCCTGGTCGGTGGCAGCCGACAGGCCTTCGCGCCGCTCGCTCACCGAACCGCCGCCGCGCTTGCGGCCGGAGTCGCCGGGGGACTACATTCCGCGCCTATGTTCGCCTCAAATCAAGAGTTACCGGTTTCCGGCGGTGCGGACAAGCGCACCTACGTGCGCGAGATGTTCACCGCCATCGCCCCCACGTACGACCGGCTCAACCGTATCATCAGCATGCGGCTCGACCTGCGCTGGCGCCGCAAGTCCGTGGAGCAGCTCGACTGGGAGCGCGCTCCCATGGGGACGTACCTGGACCTCTGTGCCGGCACCCTCGACTTCGGGGCGATCCTGGGGAGGCAGCCCGGCTTCCGCGGCCGCGTCATCGCCGCGGACTTCGTCCTGCCCATGCTCAAGCTGGGCCGCCACAAGTCGGAGCGGGTGACGCCGGTGACGGGGGACGCGCTGCAGCTCCCCTTTCCCGACGCGCAGTTCGACGGCGCGCTGGTCGGCTGGGGCATGCGCAACCTCGCCGACCTCGATGCCGGCCTGCGCGAGGCGCTGCGCGTGCTCCGGCCCGGCGCGCGCCTCGTGGTCCTGGAGATGAGCACGCCGCCGAGCGAGCCGTTCCGGAGCCTCTACCTGGGCTACTTCGAGCACGTGCTGCCGCGGATTGGCAGGGTGGTCTCGAAACATACGACCGCGTATGACTGGCTTCCAGAGTCGGCGCGCGTCTTTCCCGAGCCGCCGGCGCTCGCGCGCCGGATGGAGGCCGCCGGCTTTTCCGGCGTGCGCTTCACCCGCTTCCTCGGGGGCGTCACCGCCATGCACGTGGGGACGAAACCATAATGGCCCTCGACAGCCTGCGCGACTTCATCGCCGCGATCGACCGCAACGGCGAGCTGGTGCGGGTCAGTCACCCGGTGCGAGCGCGGCTCGAGATCGCGGAGATCGCCGACCGGTGCATGAAGAGCCCCGGCGGCGGGCCTGCCCTCCTCTTCGAGCACGTCCTGCTCGACGACGGGCGCCGGAGCGAGTGGCCGGTGGCGATCAACCTCTTCGGCTCGATGCGGCGCATGTGCCTGGCCCTCGGCGTCGAGAAGCTCGACGACGCCGGTGACCGGATCTCCGACCTGCTCAACCTGAAGGTGCCCGAGGGGCTGTTCGGCAAGCTCGCCATGCTGCCCCGGCTCGCCGAGGTGGCCAAGTTCCCGCCCAGGGTGAAGGGCGGGCGGCCCCCGTGCCAGGAGGTCGTCCTGCGCGGGGACGAGATCGACCTCGGGCGCATTCCGTTCCTCACCACCTGGCCCGGCGACGGCGGCCCCTACATCACCCTGCCGATGGTGATCACCACCGATCCGGTGCGCGGCACCCGGAACGTGGGGATGTACCGGATCCAGGTGCTCGGGCGGGACACGCTGGCGATGCACTGGCAGCGCCACAAGGTCGGCGCCGCGCACTGGCGGGAGATGGCGTCCCGCGGCGAGCGGATGCCGGTCGTCATCGCCCTCGGCGGCGATCCCGCGAGCATCTACTCGGGCTCGGCGCCGCTCCCGCCGACGATCGACGAGTTCATCTTCGCGGGGTTCCTGCGGAAGTCGCCGGTCGAGCTGGCGCGTGCCGTCACCGCCGAGCTCGAGGTGCCGGCCGAGGCCGAGATGGTCATCGAAGGGTACATCGACCCGGCGGAGGAGCTGGTGCTCGAAGGGCCCTTCGGCGACCACACCGGGTTCTACTCGCTCGCCGACTACTATCCGAAGGTGCACGTCACCGCCATCACCATGCGGCGCGACCCGGTCTACCCGGCGACCCTGGTGGGCCGGCCGCCCATGGAGGACTACTACCTCGGCCACGCCACGGAGCGGATCTTCCTCCCCCTGCTCAAGCTCACGGTGCCGGAGATCGTGGACTACCACATGCCGGCGCCGGGCATCTTCCACAACCTGGTCTTCGTCTCGATCGACAAGCAGTACCCGGGCCAGGCGCAGAAAGTGATGAACGCGCTGTGGGGGCAGGGGCTGATGTCGCTCGCCAAGGTGCTGGTCGTGGTGGACAAGGAAGTGGACGTCCGCAATCCCGACGAAGCGTGGTGGGTGGCGCTCAACAACATCGACCCCGAGCGGGACACGCGGTTCACCATGGGGCCGGTGGACGTGCTCGACCACGCCTCGCGCGCATTCACCTATGGCAGCAAGATGGGGATCGACGGGACGCGCAAGTGGCCCGAGGAGGGCTTCACGCGCGAATGGCCCGACCGGATCGAGATGGACCCGGAGACGCGGGCGCGGGTGGACGAGATGTGGCCGAAGCTGGGGATCAGGTGACGCGGGAAGGGCAGACCTTCGGCGGCGGATCGCTGCTCGTCCGCTACGTCAACTTCGTGAAGCTGCCGCACACCCTCTTCGCGCTGCCCTTCGCGCTGCTCGGCGTGCTCGCCGGGTCGTTCGTGGCGCCGGTGACCCTGCGCACCGTCGTGCTCGTGGTCCTCGCCTTTTCCGCGGCGCGCTGGGCGGCAATGGGGTTCAACCGGATCGTGGACCGCGAGCACGACAAGGCCAACCCGCGCACCAGCATGCGCGAGCTGCCGCGGGGGACGCTCACGCTGGGGCAGGCATGGGCCTCGGTGGTGGTGGCGTCGTTCCTCTTCCTCGTCGCGGCCGGCCTCCTCAACCCGCTCTGCGCGCTGCTCAGCCCGGTGGCCCTGGGGTGGGTGCTGCTCTACAGCCTGAGCAAGCGGTTCACCTCGTGGCCGCACCTCTGGCTGGGCCTGAGCCTCGCCATCGCGCCGGTGGGCGGGTACCTGGCCGTGACGGGCGCCTGGAGTGACCCGGGCTGGCTCCTGCTCGCGGTGAGCGCGGGCGTCGCGACATGGGTTGCCGGATTCGACATGTTCTACGCGCTGCCGGACGAGGGCTTCGACCGGGGGGCGGGACTGCACAGCGCCGTGGTGAAGCTGGGCCAGCGCCGCGCGATCTTCGTGGCCAAGCTGCTGCACGGGCTCACCATTCCCGCGCTTGCGCTGTTCGGCTGGGGTGCCGGCTTCGGGCTCTGGTACTTCGTGGGGCTTGCCGTCGCCGCCGCCGTGCTGGTCTACGAGCACCGGCTGGTCGCGCCGGGCCGGCTCGAGCGGCTCGATGCGGCCTTCTTCACCATGAACGGAGTCATGAGCGTGACCGTGTTCGCCTTCGCCCTCGCCGACCGGCTCGCGTGAGCGACCTGCCGGTCGTCCTCGCCATCACCGGCGCGAGCGGGGCGCCCTATGCGGTGCGGCTGCTCGAGGTGCTGGCGCGTGCGCAGGCGCCCGTCTGGCTCATGGTGTCGGGGCACGGCATGCGCCTGCTGGCGGAGGAGTGCGGGATCGCGGACACCGATGCGCTCCGCGCGGCCACGGGCGGGGACTGGAAGTCCGTCACGCTGTTCCCCGACGGCGACCGCGGCGCGAAGCCGGCCTCCGGCTCTCAGCGCACGGCGGGGATGGTCATCTGCCCCTGTTCCATGGGCACGCTCGCGGCAGTCGCGCACGGCACCAGCCGCTCCCTCATCGAGCGCGCGGCCGACGTGACGCTCAAGGAGGGCCGGAAGCTCGTCCTGGTGCCGCGGGAGACGCCGCTGTCGCTGGTGCACCTCAGGAACATGGTGCTCTGCGCCGAGGCCGGCGCCACCGTGCTGCCCGCGGCGCCCGGGTTCTACCACCGGCCGGGCCAGGTGAGCGAGCTGGTGGACTTCGTCGTGCAGCGGGTGCTCGACCAGCTCGGCCTGCCCATCGAGATCGGCGCGCGGTGGGGCGGGGGCGCCGGGACATAGATGCGCCTCGGCATCATCTCCGACACGCACGGCCTGCTCCGGCCCGAGGTGTTCGACGTCTTCCGCGAGGTGGACCATATCCTCCACGGCGGCGACGTCGGCAGCGGCGAGCTGCTGGATGCGCTCGGGGCCATCGCGCCGGTGACCGCGGTCTACGGGAATACCGACGGCTGGGACCTGCGCGGCCGACTGCCGCAGGTGGCGAAAGTCCGGCTGGACGGGTTCGATATCGTCGTGACGCACGGCGACCAGCTCGGATCGCCGACGCCGGAGAAGCTCAACGCCGCGTTTCCCGACGCCGAGATCATCGTGTTCGGGCATACGCACCGGCCGCTGCTCACCACGGTGGACGTCGTAGTGACCGTGATGAATCCCGGCGGCGCAGGACCGCCGAGGTTCGGCCTGCTGCCGTCGGTGGGGATCATGGAGCTGGAGGCGGGGATACCGCCGAGAGCGAGGCTGGTGCCGCTGCTGGAGGAGTAGCGGGGTCATCCCGAGCGGAGCGAGGGATCTGCTTTCCCGGGTTCGATACCGGTGGAGCAGATCCCTCGCTTCGCTCGGGATGACCCTGCTCTCCGCTACGCCCAGTCCTCCATCGCCGTCGTCTTCCGCAACGCCTCCGGATGCACCCGGAACCACGAGTGCACCAGCAGGATCTCATCCACGGAGTCGAGTGGCAGCGCGCCGGAGATCGGCTGGGGGCGCGCCAGCTCATCGGCCACGACGGCGCGGAACGCCTCCCGTTCGATCGGGGTCTCGGGCCAGGGATATGAGGTGCGTACCAGTCCCTGGCGCACGACGTACGCGCGATCGTCCCCGCGGACGCCGGAGTCGCGATACACGAACGTGAGCAGGTCCAGCGCCGACCGCGCGCGGCTGGTGGCCGCGAGCAGCCATTCGAGCTGCTCGAAGCGCTCGCGCCACCGGGCCGCCAGCTCGAAGCGCGCTTCCGCGGCCGCCTTTGTCATCTCCGCCACCACGCGGTCGATCGGCTGGATGGTCCGCCCTTCCAGGAACGCCACCGCCGTCTCCACCCGCTGCCGGTACTCCCACTC
>CAMLLJ010000045.1 GCA_946480845.1 uncultured Gemmatimonadota bacterium | reverse complement strand
TTCGGCTCGGGATGACCACTTCGGCTCGGGATGACCACTTCGGCTCGGGATGACCACTTCGGCTCGGGATGACCCTCGACTAGCTCCCCGCCATCCGCTGGAACCTCGGATTGTCCCGCAGCGGCTCGAACAGCGGATCGAGCCGCAGCCAGGCCCGGCTGATCATGCCGCGCTGCTCGAGCAGCCGCTCGATCTCGGGGATCGCGGCCTCGGTCTCGCCGCCGGCCAGGTAGACCCGGATCAGCTGGAGGCGGTCGTAATCGCGGTTGATGCCGCGCCGGTCGGGGACGAGCGCGATGCCCCGGCGGGCCTCCGCGAGCGCCTCGTCGGTCCGCCCGGCATAGGAGAGCATCAGCGCATACAGCATGACGACCGACGGATCCTCCGGCGTGGAGCGGACCTGAGCCAGCGACGGGGCCAGCGCCGAGTCGGCGTAGGCGCGCGCCAGGTCGCGGCGGCCGCTGGACCAGTACATCGTCGCCAGCGCCTGTCCCCACCAGGCCCGGTCGTTGTCGAACGCGGCGGGCGTGAGCCGGCCGACCAGCGCCAGCGTCTCCGGGTCGAGCAGCCAGCTCATCTCGAAGTACCCGGCGAAGTAGGCGGCGATCGCCGGCGGCGAGATGCCGTTGGTCAGCGCGCGGCGCGCCGCGCCCTGTGCCGCGGCGAGGTCGCCCCGCGCGACGTGCGCCATGGCCAGCCACTCGTACACGCCGGGATCGGCGGGCGAGAGCGCGATCGCGGCGTCGCCCACTTCCACCGCCTCCTGGTACCGGCCCGCCGCGAGGAGCCCGCGCTGCAGCTCGTTCATGATCGCGACCGACCGCGGATCGAGCTCGCGGGCGCGCTGGAGCCGCTCCACGGCGCTGTCGAGCCGTCCCGCGGTGAGGTCCGCGCGCCCCGCCGCCGAGAGCACGTCCGGATCGGTGGGGGCGAGGCGGAGCGCGGTGGCCAGGTGGTTGTCGGCGCGCGCGAGATCGGGGACGATGTTGGTGTAATACCCGGCAGCCGCGGCATGCCCGATGGCGTTCTCGGCGTCCGCCGCGATGGCGCGCTCGAAGGCCTCCCTGGACCGGGCGGCCACGGCGGGCTCCCGCGCGCCGTTGATGAACACCCGCTGCAGCGAGAACGACAGCAGCCCCCACGCCTCGGCGAAGGAGGCGTCGATGGCGACCGCCTGCTCGAAGTGGATCGCCGCCTCGCGGCGCGCCACCGGATCGACGGCCGTGATGGCCCGGCCCTTGACGAACGCATCCCACGCGGCCGGGCTGGTGGTGGACTGCCGGGCGATCTCGCGGGTCTCCTGGGACCCCAGCTGGGTCCCCAGCGCGCCCGCGACGCGCGCGGCGATCTGCGACTGCACCTCGAAGACGTCGGTGAGCTCCGCCTCGAACGACTGCTGCCAGGTCGTGGCACCGGTGGACGCGCTCACCAGCTCGGGCACCACCTGGACCCGGCGCGCGCCTTCGGCGCCGGCCCAGCGCACCCGGCCGAGCAGCACGTATTCCGCGCCCAGCTGGCGCGCCACTTCCCGCGCCGGCAGCGACGTGCCGCGGTACTGCGCCGCGCTCCCCGACCCGATGACCGTGAGGCCGCGCACCCGCGCCAGCTTGCCGCGGACCTCGTCGGTGATCCCGTCCACGATGTAGTTGTCGGTGGTGTCCCCCTGGTTCTGGAAGGGGAGGACGGCGACCCGCGTCCCCGTCGCGGCCGCGGCGGCCGCGGGCTCGTCCGGGCCGCGCGAGGTCAGGCGGGCGCTCGCCACCGAGGCGACGCCGGCCCAGAGCACCACCGCCGCGATGCCGCCGAGCCCGGCGTTCCGCCAGGTGAGGAAGCGGCCCATCCCCGACACGACCGCACCGCGGGTCCGCGCCCGCTCCGCGCGCGCCGTGAGCGCGAGCATCGCCGCGCCGCCGGCGAGAAGCGCGATGCTCACCCCAAGCACCCACGCCGGCAGCCCCCAGCGCCCGGCCAGGAAGGCCACGACCGTGAGCGCCAGCATGGCCACGGCGCCGAAGACGGCCCAGATCTTCCCGCCGCCGGACTCGGGCGGCTCGGCAGCCATCCCCGCCTGCGGCGGCGCGTAGCTGCCGGAACGCGCGCCGGTCTCGATCTCCTGCAGCTCGGCCGCGAGTGCCGCGGCGGTGGCCGGCCGGTCGGCGGGGGCCTTGGCGAGGGTGCGGGCCACCAGCGCATCGAGGCCGGGCGGCAGGCCTTCGCGCGAGGAGGCGACGGGCCGGGGCCGCTCGGTCAGGCTGCGGGCCACCACCGCCTGCGGTGTCCGGCCCGTGAACGGCGGCTCGCCGGTCAGCATCTCGTAGAGCACGGCGCCCAGGGCATAGACGTCGGTCCGGGCGTCCACGCCCTTGTCGCCGGTGGCCTGCTCGGGGCTCATGTACTGCGGCGTGCCGATGGCGAGGCCGGTCTGGGTGATGACGTTCGCGTCGCCGCCCGCCGCGCGGGCGATCCCGAAGTCGGCGACCAGCGCATGCCCCTCGCTGAGCAGGATGTTGGCGGGCTTCACGTCCCGGTGGACCACCCCGCGCCGGTGCGCGTAGGCGAGCGCGTCGGCGACTTCGTGGGCGATGCGCAGCGCATCCGGCACCTGCAGCGGCCCCTCGCGCGCCACCCGCGCGGCGAGCGACTCGCCTTCGACGTAGGGCATGACGTAGTACAGGACGGTCGGGGCGGTCGGGACGGTCGGGGCGGTCGGGTCGCGGGGGAGCGATGCCTGACCGGAGTCGTGCATGGGAAGGATGTGCGGATGGTTCAGCCGCGCCGCGATCTCGACTTCACGAAGGAAGCGGTCGGCGCCCAGCGTCGCGGCGAGCTCGGGCCGCATCACCTTCACCGCCACCTGGCGGTGGTGCTTCAGGTCCTCCGCAAGGTAGACCGTCGCCATCCCGCCTTCGCCGATCACCCGCTCGATCCGGTACCGCTCGGCCAGCACCTTCCGCACGTGGGCGACCTCGATCGCGCCGGTGGGCATGGTGCGCGGCGGCACGCCCGGCTCGGTGGGCGTCGGCGTCCCGCAGTTGAGGCAGAAGTGCGCCTCCGGCGGGAGGGACGCGCGGCAGGACGGGCATTCGCGTGCCGAGGTGGGCATCAGGCTCGATTGAGGGGACAGGTGCAAGATGGGGGTGGAGCCGGTCGTGCGGTAGGGCGGAGTCATCCCGAGCCGAAGGCGAGGGATCTGCTCGACGCGTGGTTCGAACTCCCGGTGAGCAGATCCCTCGCTTCGCTCGGGATGACCGGGTACATTATCCCTGACTCCCCCTACATGCAGCGGCAGCGGCACAGGATGGCACTCGGACCGGTGACGTTCACCCTCACCCCGGAGCGACATGCGCACGCTGCTCGGCCGCTTTGCCGGCGACGACGCCGGCCAGGGACTGGTGGAGTACGCCATCATCATCGCGATGGTGGCCATCGGCCTGATCGGCATCCTCGTGCTGATGCGGACGGCGATCGGGAACACGTTCAACGGGAGCAAGAACGAGCTGAATGCGGCGGGGGTGAACAGCTACTAGCGGAGTCATCCCGAGCCGAAGGCACGGGGGTCATCCCGAGCCGAAGGCGAGGGATCTGCTCACCCGGGGTTCGAACTACGCGTCAGGCAGATCCCTCGCTTCGCTCGGGATGACCCCGTGGCTCGGGATGACCCCGGTGTCCGGCACGGCACCCCGCAGCGCATCCACCACGAACGCATACTTGAACGCCACCTCCCGCAGCACGTCGTACCTTCCCGACGCCCCGCTGTGCCCCGCGCCCATGTTGGTCTTGAGCAGCAGCCGGTTGGTATCCGTCTTCGTGGCCCGCAGCTTGGCCACCCACTTGGCCGGCTCCCAGTAGGCCACTCTCGGGTCGTTGAGGCCCGCCGTGACCAGCATCGGCGGGTAGGGCTGCGCCGCGACGTTGTCGTACGGCGAATACGACTTCATGTACTCGTAGTACGCCGGGTCGTTGGGGTTCCCCCATTCCTCATACTCGATCACCGTGAGCGGGATCGAGGCATCGAGCATCGTGGTGACCACGTCCACGAACGGCACCTCCGCCACCACCGCGGCGAAGAGGTCGGGGCGCATGTTGACCACGGCGCCCATCAGCAGCCCGCCGGCGCTCCCGCCGCTGATGGCGAGGCGGTCCGGCGCGGTGTAGCCCGCGGCGACCAGGTGCTCCGCGGCCGAGATGAAGTCGGTGAAGGTGTTGCGCTTCCGGAGCAGCTTGCCGTCCTCGTACCAGGGCCGGCCCAGCTCCTCGCCGCCGCGCACGTGCGCGATGGCCACCACGAAGCCGCGGTCGAGCAGGCTCACCGCCGCCGACGAGAAGGCGGGATCGTAGTTGGACCCGTAGGACCCGTAGCCGTTGAGCAGCATGGGCCGGGAGCCGTCGAGCGCGAGCGGCTCGCGGTACACCAGCGAGACCGGAATGCGCGTCCCGTCGGCCGCCGTGGCGAAGACCCGCTCGGCGCGGTAGAGCGTCTCGTCGTAGCCCAGGACCGGCTGGCGCTTCTGCAGGGTCCAGGTGCGCGCGTCCATGTCGTAATCGATCACCGACAGCGGCGTCACCGGCGAGGTGTAGTAGAAGCGCAGGACCGTGGTGTCGAACTCCGGGTTCCGCGCCGGCTGCACCGTGTACACCTCCTCGGGGAAGGCAATGCGGTGCTCCTCACCGGTGCGGAGGTCGCGGATGCGGACCTGCGGGGTGGCGGCCTCGCGCTCGTAGATCACCAGGTGATCGCGGAAGGCGTCGGCGCCGTCGAGCTTCACCGACTCGCGGTGCGGCAGCACCTCACGCCACGACTCGCGGCCCGGCGCCTCGACCGGAACTTCCACCAGCCGGAAGTTGACGGCGCCGTCGTTGGTGAGGACGAAGAGCCGGTCCTCGTGGTGCTCGACCGCGTACTCCACCCCCGGCTCCCGCGGCACCAGCAGCCGCGGCGGATCGTGCGGGCGCTCGGCGTCGAGCAGGCGGACCTCGGAGCTCGAGTGGCTGGCCGACTCGAGCAGCAGCCAGCGCCGGCTCCGGGTCTTGGCGAGCGAGAGGATGAAGGTGCCGTCATCCTCCTGGTAGACCAGCTCGTCGCGGCGGGTGCTCCCCATCTCGTGCCGGTGCAGCCGCCACGGGCGCGAGGCGGGGTCCATGGTGAGATAGAAGAGCGTCCGGCCGTCCTCGCTCCACTCGACGCCGTAGGTGACCTCCTCGATCCGGTCGGGGAGGAGCGCGCCGGTCTCGAGGTCCTTGACGACGAGGGTGTAGCGCTCGTCGCCGTTGGTGTCCACGGCGTACGCCAGGAAACGGTGGTCGGGGCTCGGGCGGAAGGCGCCCAGTCGGAAGTAGTCGTGCCCGGCGGCCAGCTCGTTCAGGTCGAGCAGGACGTATTCCGGCCCGTCCGCCGACAGGTGCCGGCGGCAGTGGATCGGGTACTGGCGGCCTTCCTCGGTGCGGGCGTAGTACCACCAGTCGTCCACCCGCTCGGGGACCGTGAGGTCGGTCTCCTGGAGCCGGCCCACCATCTCCCGGTACAGCGCCTCCTGCAGGCCCTCGGTTCCGGCCATCTCCGCGCGGGTCCAGGCGTTTTCCGCCTCCAGATAGGCCAGGACGGCAGGATCCTCCCGGTTCCGGAGCCAGAACCAGGGGTCCGGCCGGATGTCCCCGTGGGCGATGAGCCGCCGGGGGTCGGCCTGGGCCACGGGCGGCCCGCCGGCCGGGCGCGGGGATTCGAGGGGGCGGGGAACGGGGTACGGTAGCGACATGTTCGGGCACATCCAGGTGCTGAGGGTCCGGCCGGCGAGGCAATCAAGGGGGTGGGCGGGGGAGAGTCAAGGCAGGAAAAGGGGGGCTGGGGCCAAAACGTCAAGTCCTTGTTTAACAGTGGGTTATGAGCCAGGCATCGGGGTGACTCGGGTCACAGAGCGGCGCGCCACAATGCGCTATCGTTTTGCCGTTCGGGCAGTAACGACTCTTCGACGAGAGGCATTCAATGCGCAACGCGAAACTCCTCAAGGGCCTGGTGGCGAGCGGGGCACTCCTCCTGGCGGCGGCGTGCAACGAGACGCGCGACACCGGCGCCGTGACCACGACGACGAACGAAGGCACCTCCACCACGCCGACCGCGGAAGCGGTCGAGGAGCGCGACAACGCGCTGGTGCGCGTGGTGAACGCGATCCCGAACCAGACGACGAGCATCTACGCGGGCGATTCGCTCGCCTTTGCCAACGTCGCCTACAAGTCGGTGACCGACTTCAAGGAGATGCCGGACGACTACTTCGGCTTCCGCGTGGTGAAGCCGGGCGCCAACGTGCAGGACAACACCCTCGCCGAGAACCGCGAGAAGCTCTCCAACGGCGGCCACTATACCATCGTGGCGATCGCCGACACCGACGACGACGCCGACAGCTTCGGCGAGCTCCGGGTGCTCGACGACGAGCTCAAGCCGATCACCAGCGGCAAGGCGCGGGTGCGCTTCGTAAACGCGGTGGCGGGGCTCGATGACGAGATCAGCGTCTTCCCGCGCGGCAGCGAGAACGCGCTGGTGGACGGCATCAACTTCAAGATGGAAGCGGGCTGGAACGAGGAAGACCCGTGGAGCGGGACGCTCGAGGTGCGCACCGAGGACCGGAAGTCGCCGCTGGCGACCATCTCCGGCGTGAACCTCGAGGCGGGCGGGACCTACACCTTCGTGATCGCCGGCACGCCGAACAAGGTCGAGGTCATCCAGGTCAAGGACCAGGTGGCGCGCGATCCGGATGCCGATGACGCGGTGCCGGACAATCGGACTGAGAAGTCGCCTTCGAACTAGGTCCAGCGGGGGTAAGAGGAAAAGGAAGGCCCGCACTGGCGTGCGGGCCTTTTCTTGTTCGGGCGCGGAGACGCGGAGACGCGGAGGGCGGAGGATGGAGGGTGGAGGGTGGACGGTGGGAAGATGATGGGGGGTGGGGTGCAGGTTGTTGCAGGGTGCTGGCGCTCCCGAATTTGGAGCCGCAAGTTGTCTGGCCATGAAGCGCTATCGCTATGGAGTCCTCGCGGCCACGGTCGTCGGGGCCGTGTTGCGCGTGCTGTCCACCGGGAACGGCACGCTCTGGCGCGACGAGGCGATGCTGGTCTTCGTCACCCGCATCCCGACCATCGGCGGCATGCTCGATTTCCTCCACCATCACGAGTGGCACACACCGCTCTTCTACCTCCTGGTGCGGGGGTGGGCGGCAATCGCGGGGCCCTCGGACGCCGCGCTCGCCGTGGTGCCGATCGCCACCGCCGTGGCCCTGATCCCGGTGGTCTACCTGGTCGGCGCGCGGGCCTTCTCGCCCGCGGCGGGAGCGATCGCGGCGTGGATCGTCGCCATCCACCCGGTGCTGGTCTTCCACTCGCCGCAGCTCCGTCCCTATTCGCTGTTCGCGCTGGTCGCGCTCGCGTCGTGCTTCTTCCTGTGGCGGCTGGCCGACGGCGCGGGGCGGAGCGCCTGGGTGGCGTACGTCATGCTCACCCTGGCCATGCTCTACACCCACAACTGGGGCTGGCTCATCCTCGGGTGCCAGGGCATCCTGGGGCTCGCCGTCACCGCCGTCCGCTACACGCGGCCGGCGCGCCGGGACGTCCTGCGCATCGTCGGCGCCTGGATCGCGATCGGCATCGGGTACCTGCCCTGGCTCCCGGCCTTCCTCGCCCAGCTCGAGCATGCGGGCCACTCGCCGGCCCAGCCGGGCCTGCTCCGGAGCCTGTACCAGGTCACCGACTACGCCATCGGCTCGCCGCAGCGGCGGCTCGCGCTCCTCCTGGCGCTAGGCCTCATCGGCGCGGTGCTGCTCAGGCCGCGCGCCTCGCGTGACGCGTCCGGCGGCCCTTCGAGCATGCGGGCGTTCGCGCTGATCACGCCGGTGTTCCTGCTGGTCGGCGTCTTCGGGGCGGTGATGGCCTCCCGCACCGACGTCCTGGTGCCGCAGGCCATCAGCTCGCTGGTGCCGTTCGCGGCGCTGCTGCTCGGACACGGTCTGGTGGTGCTCGCGCGGGACTGGCATCCGGCACTGGCCGCGACCGGTGCCGGGGTCGCGCTCGGCCTGTTGGGTGCCAGTGCCACGCGGCACGCCACCTGGGTCAAGAGCAACGCCGCCGAGCTGGCGGCGGCCGTGACGGCCCAGGCGCGGCCCGACGACGTGGTCGTCATCGCGCCGGAATGGATCGCGTCGTCATTCAACTACTACTTCACCGCGCCCAACCGGCAGATCGTGTTCCCCAACCTGCGCCGGATCGAGATGCCCGAGTGGAACTCCCCCTTCGGGCGCATCGCCGACCCCGCCGCGCTGGCCGCGGTGCGGGACACGATCTCGGCGATCCACGCCCGCGGCGGCCGGATCTGGCTCATCCAGGAATCGCGCTGGGCGGAGCGCGACGTGCCGGACGTGGAGCTGCTGACGGATCCCACCTACGCGCGGTTCGGCGGCGCCGACCTCATCCGCGCAGCGCAGGTGAGCCGCCACCTCGAGTCGGTGTACGGCCCACCCGATACGCTGGCGGTCGCGCCCGACCCGCGGCGCGGGCGCGAGATCCTCCGGGCCCGGCTCTTCAGTGGCCGGTAGGAAGGACCGGCTCGCGCGGGCGCTGCCGGCGGGACTCATCCTGCTGGGCATCGCGCTCCGCCTGCGCAGCTATTTCAGCGGGCGCCCGCTCTGGACCGACGAGGCCACCCTCTCCCTCAACATCGCCACCCGCTCCTTCGCCGAGCTGGCCCAGCCGCTCGACTTCCACCAGACCGCCCCGCTCGGCTACCTCTGGGCCGCGCGCGCGGCGACGGGGCTCTTCGGCGTGAGCGAGCTGAGCCTCCGGCTGGTGGCGCTCCTGGCGGGGTGCGCCCTCCTATTCGTCATCTGGGGCCTGGGCCGGCGGCTCGCCGGGCGGCGCGCTGGGCTGGCCGTGCTGGCGCTCACTGCGCTCTCCCCGGCCCTGGTGTATTACTCGGCGGAGGCCAAGCCGTATGCCTCCGACGCCCTGGTGACCGCCCTGCTGCTCTGGGCCGCGGCCGCCGCGCTGGGGCGGAAGGCCGATGCACGCTCCACCGCCGCGCTCGCCCTGGCCGGCGCGGCCGCCGTCTGGTGCTCGGCGCCGGCGGTGCTGGTGCTGGGCGCGCTGGGAGCGGTCCTCGTGGCGACGGCGCTCCGCGCGCGGAGCCGCCCGCGGCTGGTCCAGGCCGCCGTCGCGGGGGCGGCGTGGCTCGCCTCGTTCGCAGGCGCCTGGCTCGTGGTGTACCGGCAGGCAAGCGAGAGCCCCTACATGCGCGACTACTGGGACGGCGCCTTCCTCTCCGTCGCCTCGGCGCGGGCGCTGGCGCGGTCGCTCAAGGAATCGAGCGAGGTGGTGTGGAGCCTCTTCGTGGCCGCGCCGTCGAGCGCGCTCCGCCCCCGGGTCGAGCTGGCGCTGCTGGCGGGGCTGGCGCTGGTGGTGGCGGGGCTCGCGGTGGCGGGGTTCGAGCGGGTCCGGCGCACGCACCGGAGTGCCGCCGCCTGGATCGTCGCGGCCCCGGTGCTGGTGGCGGCGGGCGCCTCGCTCGCCGACCTCTACCCGGTGGCGACGCGGCTGGTGCTCTTCCTGGTGCCGCCGCTGCTGCTGCTGGTGGGCGCTGGGATGGTGAGCGCCGCGCAGGTGCTGGCGCCGCGCGCGCCGGAGGCCGGGGTGGTGGCACTGGCCGCGGCGTTCGGGGCGGTGGGGCTCGACCCGGGCGGGCAGCGCTCGGTGTCGTCGGTCCGCTGGACCGGGGCGCGCGAGGTCATCGAGGCGATCCGGACCGATACCAGCGCGGCGCCGGTGTACGTATACGCCCGCGGCGTGCCGGTGTATGAGTTCTACAGTACCGACTGGCGCTCCCCGGACCGGGCGCGCATCGGGCCCGGCCGCCTCGAGCTGGTCGGCCGCCCCACCGGCATGCGCTGGCGCTACGGCGTCGGCGTGGCCGGCCAGCGGCCCGCCCCGGGCTGGGCCGAGCAGGAGGCGCGGCGCATCCGCGAGGCCGCGGCGCCGGACGCCTGGGTGCTGTTCATCCACGACGTGGACCAGTCCCAGCTCCACCTGCTCCCGGAGATCGAGCGGCAGGGCGGGGTGCGCAGGCAGACGATCGAGCGCCGGCGAGCGCTGGTCTACCGGTACCAGTTCCCCGAAGGAGGGACATCATGGCATACATCGATCCCGGCGCCGGGACGCTGATCCTCCAGGCCGTCATCGCCGCCTTCGTGGGCGGGGTGGCGTTCTTCCGGCGCACCATCGGCGGCTGGTTCGGGCTCGGGCGCCGCAAGACACCGCCGGACGCCGCCGGCAAGTGACCGCGGGCGAGCGCCCGTTCGCGCTCCGCCTCGCGGGGTCGCTGCGCGACCCGTCGGGGTACGTCTTCGAGCGGGACGGGGCGGTGTACCGGGCGGTGGACGAGGACTGCGCCGGGGTGATCCGCCAGCTGGAGGAGAGCGGGCTGCTCGGCACCCTCGTGGCCGAGCGGCGCATCCCCGGCACCGCATTCGTGCCCGATGCGGAGGCGTTGTCGCTCTCGGCCGACCACTCCGGCTACCACCGGTTCCTCCGCCACGAGCGGCTCGACACCATCAGCTTCCCCTACGAGTGGTCGGCGTCCATGCTGGCCGACGCCGGCCTCCTCACCCTCGACCTCCAGCTCCGGCTCATCGAGCAGGGCTGCGCCCTCAAGGACGGCACCGCCTACAACGTGCAGTTCGACGCCGGGCGGCCGCTCTTCATCGACCTCGCCTCCTTCGAGCGGGCGCCGCGCCTCGACGCCTGGTTCGCGCTGGGGCAGTTCCACCGGATGTTCACCTTTCCCCTCCTCCTGCTCCGCCACCGCGGCTGGGACCTGCGCTCCTACTTCCTCGGCGCGCCGGACGGGCGGAGCGAGCGGCAGGTGGCCGGCGCCTGGGGCCCGGTGTCGCGCTGGCATCCGCGGCTCCTGCTCGACGTGACGCTCCCGGCCCTGATGTCGGGGCGGCCCAGCGCCGCGGGCAGCGCCGCGCCCGCCCCGGCCCGGCCTGACCCGAAGCGCATGGACGCGACTGCGCAGGGCATCAACCTCCGCCGCATCCGCCGCAAGGTGGCGCGGCTCGCCGAGGGCTACCGGCCCGGCGGGGTGTGGGCGGGGTACCAGCCCTCCGAGAGCTATTCCGGCGCCGAGGGGAGGAAGCGGGAGATCGTCGGCCGCATGCTGGCGGCGGCGCACCCGGCGCGGGTGCTCGACGTGGGCTGCAACACCGGCGAGTACAGCTACCTCGCCGCCGGGCTGGGCGCGAGTGTCGTGGCCGTGGACGGCGACCACGACGCGGTGGAGATGCTCTACCGCCGGCTCCGCGCGAAGCCCGCCGCGATCGTGCCGCTGGTGGTGGACGTGGCCAACCCGAGCCCGTCCATGGGCTACCGGAACCGGGAGCGGCCCGGGTTCAGCGAGCGGATCCGCGCCGACTGCGTCCTGGCCCTCGCCGTGATGCACCACCTCGTCGTCTCGGCGGGGCTCACCCTGGCGGCGGTGCGCGACCTGCTCGCCGACCTCACCACCGACCACCTCATCCTCGAGGTGGTGCCGCGCACCGACCACATGTTCGAGCGGCTGATGGCGGTGCGGCGCGAGCTCACCGAGACGGTGTCGGTGGACCGCTGCCGGATGCTCTTCCAGGAGCGGTTCACGCTGGTGGCGGAAGCGCCGGTCGACGGCACGGAGCGCGTGCTCCTGCACCTCCGGCGCCGGTGACCGGGGGCGCGCGCGGGCTCTCGCCCTTCCGGCTGCTCGCCGTCTGCTTCTCGGCGGCGTCACTCCTCTTCGCCTCGCAGATCGCCGCCTCGGCCGACCCGGCCAACCGCTTCTACTCGCACTGGCAGCGGAGCGACGCCGTGGCGCTGGCGGCGGTGGTGCTGCTGGCGACGGGCGCGGCCTTCGGGCTCGCGCGCTGGGCACAATTGCGGGGCGGACCCACGGCGCGGCGCGTCCTCCGCTGGCTCTTCGTGCTGCTGCTCGCCGACGCGGCACTCGGCTTCGTGGTGCGGCTCGAGGACAAGCCGGCGACCTGGCTCCGCTGGGGCGTGCCGGCGGTGGCGCTGGCCGCAGTCGCTGCCGCGCTCGTCCTGGCCGAGCGGAAGACCTGGCGCGTGGCGGTGAATGCGGCGCTGCTGTTCAGCCCGCTCGGGCTGATCCTGCTGGGCCAGCTCCTGCTGGCGCCGCCGGTGGACGTCCGGCCGCTGGTGCGGACGGCAGCCGCGGCCGCGCCGTCCGCCACGCCGCGCTCGCCGATCGTGCTGGTCATCTTCGACGACTGGTCGTGGTTCCGCTCCAGCCGGGGCGGCGCATTCCTCGAGTCGCTGCCCAACCTGCGGGCGCTCTCGGCGACGTCGTTCCTGTTCACCGAGGCGCGGTCGCCGGGGCCGCACACGATCGAGTCCATCCCCGAGCTGATCGCGGAGGCGCAGGCCCCCACGCTGGCGGAGCTGCCCGAGCACGACTGGTGGGTGGGCGACGGGCCCACGGCGGCCCGGGCGCCGGAGCCGCGGCTCTTCACCGAGGCGTCGCGCGCGGGCTACGAGCCGCGGCTGATCGGGTTCTACCTGCCGTACCGGGAGCTGGTGGGGGAGGCGGTGCCCGAGGTGCGGAGCGAGCCGCACGTGCCCAAGGGCGAGTCGCTGCCGGCGAAGATGGCGTTCGCGGTGGCCCGGAGCATGGAGGCGATGGGCGAGCCGGTCTCGCGCCGGGTGGGGCGGTGGTTCGACGAGCGCGCCTACAACCGCCACTGGTACGTGATGAACCGGCGGATCCGGGCGCGGGCGATGCAGTCGCTGGCCGCGCTCGAGCCGGGGACCTTCCTGCTGGTGCACTTCGGCCTGCCGCACGCGCCCTTCGTCTTCTCCGCCGAGGGCGCGTACCAGCCGGACAGCGTGGTCGAGCGGATGGAGGGCTCGCTGCCCAAGTATCACGAGCACATCCGCTACGTGGACCGGCTGGCGGGCGAGATGGTGGCGGCGCTCCGGGAGCGCGGGATGTTCGACGAGACGATGCTGGTGATCATGTCGGACCACAACTGGGTCTCCGAGCCGGACAAGCGCCTGCGCGAGCAGCGCACGGTGGTGCCGCTGCTGATCAAGTGGCCGGGGCAGCGCGAGGGGGTGACGGTTTCGGCG
Organism: uncultured Gemmatimonadota bacterium; assembly: GCA_946480845.1. Next base: position 1,237 of record CAMLLJ010000045.1, on the reverse strand, counting down.
CGGACCTGTCTGGTGGGGCTGCAGGCGCTGCTCGATCGGGTCGAGTCGGGCGTGGCCGGCGTGCTCTCGGCGGCGGCGATGGACTCGCTGGCGGGGGAGACGTGCGGGTGAGGGTGTGTTCAGATGAAGGGTAGCGCGGCGCAGATCGGCAGCGCCAGATTCCGGGAATCGATGACCATACCGCACGCCCCCTTGCGCTCTCCGCTCATCGTAGCATCCGGGATTCTTGGAATCCTAATCGTGGTGGCAGCCGCGCAGCATGTAAGCGGTATGCCGAATCATGATGTCGCCTGGCAACTGTACCTCGCCGAACGTGTGCTCGCCGGTGACGCGATCTATCAGCGATTCGTGGAAATCAATCCTCCGATACACCTCAAAGGTGATAGGCTACTACTTGCCTTATCGCGAACTGGTTGGCGAGACTGTCGCCAGTGTAGTCGTCGAGCCACATTGGCCAAAAGGTCGTTCGCTCGCAGGAAAGATGGGTCTGGTCTTGCTTCGAAATCTCGCGCAGCTGGGGGATCCGCTTGCTCGATGGGCAGGACAGACGCTCGAGAGCGATGTGTTCAACCACTATTGGTACGACCTTAATCTCCGAATCCGGTCACGGGCAATCGAGGCTATGGCGGGGCTCCAGAGCGGTGAGCTGGTCCTTGTCCATTTCCCGCTGCCGCACTCGCCGTTCGTCTTCTCGGCAAATGGTGAATATCAGGGAGACAGTGTCAGCTCGCGAATGGAGCCTGCCCCACAGAAGTACGCGGTGCATCTGCAGTATCTCGACAAGATCGTCGGTGAGGTTGTGCGAGCTCTCAGGCAAAATGGGATGTATGACGAGACGATGCTGTTACTGACGTCAGACCATGCCTGGACGTCCGATCCCGACCAGCATCAGTTGACCACCGTGCCGTTGATCATCAAATGGCCGTATCAGCGAAGCGGCGCCGCGGTGTCAGTGACTGCCTGTCTGGTGGGGCTGCAATCCTTTCTCGACGGTGTTGAGCGGAGACCGGTCAGCGTGCCTCCCGGTCAGGAGGAGCTGGAAGCCATGGCAAGGGCATCGTGCCGGGACGCTGAAGCCTAGCGCGGCACGCCTCGGCGGCAGCAGATTAGGCGTACGCCGAATTCCCGGTCCGGACCCCCAGGATCCCAATGGCCAACTGTTGGCGCTGCGGCGGTCAGATTTCCGCCTACGCCTCCCGCTGCACCTGGTGCGGCAGGAGCACCACGGTGAGCGCAT
>CAMLLJ010000044.1 GCA_946480845.1 uncultured Gemmatimonadota bacterium | reverse complement strand
GTGCCGTCCGGATTGTTGAACTCGACGCCCTGGTGCTGCTGGAAGTTGCCGCCCATCGTCGAGCCGTAGCGGTAGGTCTGGTCGATGAGGGGATTGTGGCGCGCGTCGATGGGCCGCCGGAACCAGGTGGTGCGCGGGTCGGCCGGTGCCGGGGCCCGGGGCGCCGTGCGTGCCGCGCGCGGGGTGCAGCTCCAGGCAGACTGGGCCGGGTGCAGTCCGCAGCGGCTCCGGACGTACGATCGCCGGCGGAGGAACACGAGATCGGCCTCCACCGGCGGCCGTACGTCCACGCGCTCCGCCTTCCAGGTGCCGCCGGCCGCCGAGAGCGCGACGCCGCCGGCAAGCGTATGAACTACGATCCGGCCCCGGCGCTCGCGCACGATGCCGAGGACGTACTCATTGGGAAGGAGGGCAAGCGCCGTGTCAGCAGGGCCGCGTGCGGGCGGCCCGACGGTGTCCACGATGGCGGTCCAGTGCGCGCCGCCGTCGGTGGTGACCTGGATCCCGTCCGCGGTGGCTACCAGCGTGGTATCGCCGGCGGTGACGATCCCGTCCGGCGTCACGTACTGCCACTCGGGGCCGAGCTGGTCGAAGGTCCAGTTGCGCCAGGTGTGCCCGCCGTCGGTGGACACGCCCCAGCCGTTGCCGACGGTGCCGTACCAGACCTCGCCCGACGGGCCGAAGGCGAGGGCATGCACGAAGTCCCAGGAGATCGACGTGCCGGTCGTGTCGCTCCGGATGCGGCGCCAGCCGGCCGAATCGGGCGGCAGGTAGAAGATTCCCTCGCCGTAGGTGCCCACCCACACCCCGCCCTGCCGGTCCTGGCGGGCGGTGAGGACGTGGACGCCCCAGCCGGAGGAATCGGGGAGTGCCGGGAGCGCGGCAGCGCGCCGCACGGCCTGCGCGGCGGCGGGGGGCGCGAGCCAGAGCCCCAGCGCGAGGGCGCAGCCGGCGCGAAACATGGATCGGATCGGGATCATCGGCTCAGTCCGCGCTGCTGCGGTGGGCGAGGCGCAGGAACTCGTCGCGCGTCTTGGGGTCGTCGCGGAAGACGCCGCGCAGCGCGCTGGTGACGGTGCGCGAGTTCTGCTTCTCCACGCCGCGCATCATCATGCAGAAGTGGGCGGCGTCGATGACCACGCCCACGCCGGTCGGCTGCAGGACTTCCATGACGGCATCGGCGATCTGGTCGGTGAGCCGCTCCTGGACCTGGAGCCGGCGCGCGAAGATCTCCACAATCCGCGGCAGCTTGGAGAGCCCGACGATGCGCCCGTCCGGGATGTAGGCCACGTGCGCCCGGCCGAAGAACGGGAGCAGGTGGTGCTCGCAGAGGGAGTACAGCTCGATGTCGCGGACCAGGATCATGCTCTGGTGCGATTCCTCGAAGACGGCGTTGCCGACTGCGTCCTCCACCGTCATGCCGTAGCCCCGAGTGAGCCAGCGCAGCGACGTCTCGACGCGCTGCGGCGTGCGGAGCAGTCCTTCCCGGTCCGGGTCCTCGCCGATCTCCTCGAGGATGCGCCGGATCTCGCGGCCGAGCCGGTAGTCCTCGGGCTGGCGGACGCCGATGGGCCCTTCAGTCACCCGCGTACTCGACATAGTTCCTGGGCGTCTCCCAGAGACGCAGGCGAAGGGTGAGGCCGGCGGGCAGCGCCGGGGCCAGCTCCCGCCAGCAGACCAGCGCGATGTTCTCCGCGGTCGGGATCAGGGCGCTGAACCACTCGACGTCCACGTTGAGGTTCCGGTGATCGAGCCGCCTGAGCAGCCGCTCCTCCACCAGCTCGTTCAGCCGCCCCAGGTCCATGACATAGCCGGTGTCCGGGTCGATGTCCCCCTCGACCGTCACGTCGAGCTCGTAGTTGTGCCCGTGGAAGCTCGGATTGTTGCAGGCGCCGAAGGTGGCCCGGTTCCAGTCGTCGGGGCGGTCGGGATTGTGGAGGCGGTGCGCGGCGTTGAAATGCACGCGCCGCGTGACGGCACTTCGCGGCATGCGGCTCCCCGGGAGATGACCCTGTGGAAGATGGGTGACTCGCCCGCAAACGCAAACGCGCCGGCCCTGTGGGACCGGCGCGCAGCAGAGGAACGGCGACGGAGAGGATTACTGAAGCCCAATGGAAACGCTTGGCACCCTCGCCGTGACGTCTGTCTTCCCCTCGCATGCGAGGGGCGTGGCATCGGCCTCGGTATCTGGGCCCGTCACCGGACTTATCGGCTCAGTAACGTGGCTCCCCGTCGTCGTTCGACGGGTATAAACTAGGGATCGGTACTCGAGCCGTCAACACTTCCGGGAGCGCCTCATGCCGGTCACGCTGGTCCTCGCGGTGCTCTGCCTGCTGGGCTGGATCGTCTTCGGTTTCCTGGTGCCCGTGGGCATCGGGGCCGTGCACCTGCTCTACGCTGCGGGCGCGACGCTGCTGGTGCGCTGGTGGGGAGCGACGCGCTGACGTCAGATTTCCCAGTTCGACATCACCACGCCGTTCGGCACCGCCTCGCCCCGCCCGCGCAGCGTCATCCGCAGGTCGGTCCAGTGCACCCGGTAGCCCTGCCCGATCAGGTGGAGATACGCCTCCGCCTGCGCCGTCTGGCAGCGCACCGTGACCCGGCGCACCTGCTCGGCGTCCGCGGCCGCCTGCACGGCGTCGATCACCTTGCCGAAAATCTCGAGGTCCTCCGCCACCAGCTTGAGCACGCGCACCTCGTCCTTGGGCCGGGCGGCGGCGAGCGGCACCGAGTGCCAGAGGGCGAACCCGGCGACGGCCCCGCGGCGGAGCACGAGCGCGGTGTCACCCAGGCCCAGCTCGAGGGTGAGCTGCAGCTCGCGGGTGTAGTCCACGCCGGGCAGGATCCGCTCGGTGAGCGCGCGGCACTCCGCCAGCCGGCGTCCCACCGGCCCTTCGGATAGCGTCGGCCCCGCCGCCTCACCCCGGCGCCCCAGGTCGCGGACCACGGTGACCGTGAGCGGGCCCGGTATGAAGCCGATCCGGCTGTAGAAGCCGATGTTCTCCACCGTGCGCGGCATGGTCTCCAGCCCGATGGTGCGGGCGCCCTGCTCGTGCAGCCAGGCGATGCCGCTCCGCACCATCAGCCCACCCAGCCCCTCGCCCTGCAGGTCGGGCCGCACGGCGAGGGGGCCCATCCACCCCTCGGTGCCCGACCGGTGCAGCATGTTGAACCCGGCGACCGCGCCCTCCCCGTCACGCCAGACCATGGCGCCTTCGCCGGCATCCTCGATGGCGTAGCGCCAGACGGCGGGGTTGAGGTGCGGTACGCGCACCCCGGTGAGCCCGTCGCGGGCGTAGCGATCGGTGAACGCCTCGGAGAAGACGCGGTTGAGCGCGTCCACGTCGTGCAGCGACGGGCGCTCCGGCCCCTGCACGCCGCGGTCAGGCCGCAACGCCGGCTCCCGCCGGTTCGTCGCGCACCACGGCCACGCCGCGGCCGGCGTCGTATCCCACCCGGATCACGCGGTCGAAGCCGTCCCGCACGCTGTCGATGTGGGTGATGAGGATGACCTGCGGGAACCGGTCCGCGAGGCCGCGCAGCAGCTCGACCACCGAGGCGCGGCGCTCCTCGTCGAGCGAGCCGAAGATCTCGTCGAGGACCAGCAGGGAGAGCGGCTGGCCCGCCCGCTCCGCGATCATCTGGCTGATGGCGAGGCGCAGCGCCAGGTTGGCGATGTCCTCCTCGCCGCCGGAGATGACGGCCTTGGGGTCCCCCTCGTCGAGCAGGGTGGCCATGTAGTCCTCGTCCAGCTCCAGCTCGGTGTACCGCGCGTTGGTGAGGTCGCGCACGAACGACGAGGCCAGCTCGGACAGCTCGGGGCGCAGCGCCTGGTTGAGGTCGGTGCGGAGGTCGGTGAGCGCGCGGTCGAGCTCCTGGTGCAGGGCCAGGTCGGCCCCGACGTCACGCGCCTCGCGCCTCCGGGCGGCCACCTCCTCGCGCCGGCGCATGAGCGTCTCCAGCGATTCGACCGCCGACTCGCGCTCGCTCCGGGCCCGCACCAGCGTCACCTCGGCGGAGCGGTGATCGCGCTCGGCGCCCTGCATCTCCTGGCGGAGCGCCAGGTAGGCGGGCTCGCTGAACGCCAGCTCGGCCACCTGCCGCGCGAGGGCGGCGAGCTTGCCGGCGAGTTCCCGGCCCGACGCCTCGAGCTGGGCGAGCTCCTCGCGAAGTCCCCCCGACCGCGCCGCCGCATCGCGGAGCCGCTCGGCCTTGAGCGCCAGCGGCTCCAGCTCGGCGATCCGCCGCCGCACCAGCGCATGGCGCTCCGCATCGTAGGCCGCGGCGACCGCCCCGGCCGTCGCCTCGAGCGTCCTGGCCCGCGCCTCGAGCCGCCGCCGCTCGTCGCCGAGCGCCTGCCGTTCGGTGGCCTCGGCCTCCGCGCGCCCCTGCGCCGCGACGACGTCCGCCAGCTCCTGCTCGGCGCGCACCCGCTTCGTTTCCACCCCTTCCAGCTCCGGCGGCTCCGCCTCGAGCTGGGTCACGCGCTGGGTGAAGTACTTGCCGTTCTCGGCCACGGCCTCCATCTGCCGGTCGAGCACGCCGAGCACGTTGGCGAACTCGGCGCCGAGCGGGCGGGCGCAGGTGGGGCACGCGCCGTCCTGGCCCGCCTCGACGACCCGCTTCCGCTGCTCGCGCAGCTCGACGTACTGGTCGCGGAGCGCATGCTGCTTGGTCTCGGCATCCTGGCGGTCGCGCACCCAGGCGGTGCGCCGCTCGTCGGCCTCGAGCGCGAACGCGGTGAGCCGCGCGCGCACCTCGCTGGTCCGCTGGCGCGCCGCCGTGACGGCCTCGGGGGCCGCGAGCTGCGCGGCACGCGCATCGATCTCCGCCATGCGCGCGCGCACCTCCGCGAGCTGCCCTACCGCGGCGCGCTGGGCGTGGAAGGCGGCGGCCTCCGTCTCGAGCCGGGCCGCCTGCTCGCGCAGCGGCCCCAGCTCGGCCAGCGACGGCTCGAGCCGGTCCAGCTCCTCCCGTGCCGCCCCGGCCTCCGCGGACTGGCGGCGCAGGCGCTCCGCGCCGGCCTCGAGCCCCTCGCGCTGCGCGGTGAGCACGCGGCGGTCGCTCTCCAGCGCCACGGAGCGCTCGCGGCCCCGCTCGAGCGCCTCCCAGCGCGGGCGCAGCTCCGCCTCCCGCGCTTCCGCCGCCTTCGCGGACGTCCCGGCGCGCGCCTCGCCCTCGCGGGCGATCCGCTCGCGCTCGCGCGCGCGGGTCTCTTCCGCGTCGAGCTCGGCGGGATCGGGCAGCGCCGCCTGCAGCGCCGCGAGCCGGGCGCGCAGCGTGGTGCGCTGCTCCTTGATCCGATCCTGCGCCGCCCGGATCCGCTCGTAGCCGAGCACCCGCGAAAGGAACTGCGCCCGCTCCGGCGCCGACATCGACGCCATCACCGCGAGCTCCTTCTGGCCGGTGAAGTAGGTGTTGAAGAATTCCTCGCGCGTCATCCCGAGGAGCCGGGTGATGCGCTCGCTCACCGAGTCGAGGCTGTTGGCGATGGGCGCCGCCGCGCCGTCCTGGTAGAGCTCCGCCGAGCTGAGGCCGCGGGTCACGCGATAGTGGTGCGGCCCCAGCGTGAACTCCATCTCGACCTCGACGCGCGAGCGCGGCGGCGCGCCGCGGCGGCGGATCGACTCCCGGCTCCCGCGCGCCGCCTTCATGCCGTACATCACCCAGGCGATCGCCTCGAGCAGCGTCGTCTTCCCGGCGCCGTTGGGGCCGATGATGCCGGTGAGCCCCGCCCCCAGCTCGAGCTCGGTGCACTCGTGCTGGCGGAAGTTGACGAGCCGGAGCCGGTTGATGTGCATCAGAGTCCCGACAGCTCGCGGTCCACCGCGGCCATCACGTCGGCGCCGAGCGCCACGAAGCGCTCCCGGTCGAGCTCGGCCGGCAGCGGGCGCCGGGCCAGGTAGTCGCGCACGATCTCGGGGAGGGTGCGCCGGCGCCCGGGCGCGCCCGTGCCGGTTTCGCGCCGCACCTCGGGCCGGCGGGTGTCGAGGTGGAAGTGCAGCGCCTCCGCCTTGAACGCCCGGATCGCGGTGTAGTCCAGCTCGCGCGAGACATGGCGCGGCACGTCGTAGACCACGAGACGGACGACCTTGTCGGCGAGGCCGCCGTCGATGGACGCCACCCGCGCCGCGATCTCCGCGTTCAGCTCGGCCGCCGACTGCGAGGCCCACTCGATCGCGGGCAGGTCGACGAACTGCCGAGTCGTCCCCACCGCGTGCGGCTCGACCTCCCCGGTCGCAAGGTCCGCGAGGAGCCAGCCCTTGCCGCGGATCCCGTGGTCCGCCTCCTCCCGGAGCTCGCCCCAGACGTTGGTGCTCACGTACTCGAGTGCGCCGGCATACCAGGCGCGCGCCGCGACGCGGCGCTGCACGTGGTAGTGGCCAAAGGCGACGTAGGTCCACTCGGCGGCGCCGAGGTCCGCCGCGGTGACCTGTGCGCCGCCGTACTCGGCGAAATCGCGGTCGCCCAGGATGACGCCCTCGAACTCGCCGTGGATGACCAGCACCTGGTTCCGCTCGGGGCCGTCGGGCCGCAGCGCCGGCCGATCCGCCCGGACGAGCGCCTGGTGCGGAACGGCAAAGATGCTGAGGTCGAGTGCCGGGTAGGTGAAGCGCCTGGCGTCCTCGGCGGCGACGTCGATGCGCAGCTCCTCGAAGAGCCGCAGGATGGTCCCGGTCTCCGCCGAGCGCGGTGTGTCGTGGTTCCCGGCGATCAGGACGACCGGCGCGTCGGGCAGCGCCTCGCGCAGCCGCTGGAACTGGCGGAAGGCGAAGACGATGGCGGCGTTGGTGGGACGGACGGAGTGGAAGAGGTCGCCCGCGATGACGACGGCGTCCGGCCGCGCGGCGATCACCCCATCGATCGCGGCCCGGAAGGCGTTCCCGACGTCGGCTTCGCGCTGGTTGATGCCGGATGGCGTCTGACGGTGGTATTGCCGGATGCCCAGGTGGGGATCGGCGATGTGGGCGAGTTTCACGGGTGGATTCAGGTCCGCCTGCGCGCCTGGTGCGCCTCCAGCCGTTCCCGCACGGCGCGCAGCAGCGCGTCCGGCGAGACCGGCTTCTGGATGAAGGCCGCGTCCACGCCGAGCAGGCCGCGGCGGACGATGTCGGCATCGGTGTAGCCCGAGGTGTAGAGCACCGCCGCGTCGGGCGCCGACGCCGCGAGGCGCTCGACCAGCGCGGGCCCGTCGAGCCCGGGCATCACGACGTCGGTGAAGATGAGGCCGATGCGCCCCCCCGCCTGCCGTGCGGCCGCCAGCGCGTCCTGCGGGCTCCCCGCCTCGATCACCTCGTAGCCGGCGCGCTCCAGCGTGCGGCGGATGATCGCGCGGACCGAGGGATCGTCCTCGACGACCAGGATGGTCTCGCCGCCCGCGACCTCCGGTGCCGGCGGCGCCGGCGGCGCCTCGCGCTCGAAGAGCGGCGGCGAGACCAGCGGCAGGTAGACCTTGCAGCAGGTGCCCCGGCCCGGCTCGCTGTACACCCAGACGTACCCGTCCGACTGCTTCACGATCCCGTACACGGTGGAGAGCCCGAGGCCGGTGCCCTGCCCGACCGGCTTGGTGGTGAAGAACGGCTCGAAGACGTGCTGCACGGTGTCGCGGTCCATCCCCTCGCCGGTGTCGCTCACCGCGAGGACGGCGTAGGCGCCGGGCTCGATGAACGTGCCGGCCTTCTGTCCCGCGTACGCCTCGGTGAGCTCGGTGGTGAAGGTCTCCACGGTGAGCAGGCCGCCCCGCGGCATGGCGTCGCGGGCGTTGAGCGCCAGGTTGAGCAGCACCTGCTCGAGCTGGCCCCGGTCGGCCTTCACCCGCCCGACCGACCGGTCGAGGCGCAGCGATACGGGGCAGTCCTCGCCCATGACCCGCAGGAGCACCGGGCTCCACTGGCGCACCACCTCGCTCAGGTCGAGGATCGCCGGCTTGAGGAGCTGCTGCCGGCTGAACGCCAGGAGCTGCGTGGTGACCGCCGCCGTGCGCTCGGCGGCGCGGCGGATCGATTCCACGTCGGACCGCACCGGCTCGGTGATGTCGCTCCGGCGAAGCACGAAATCGGCGGCGCCCAGGACCACGCTCATCTGGTTGTTGGCCTCGTGGGCCACGCCGCCGGCGAGCCGCCCCACGAGGTTCATGCGGTGCGCCTGGCGCAGCCGCTCCTCGCTGCCCCGCCGCTCGGTGACGTCCATGCTGACCCCGGCCACGTAGGCGCTGCCGGCGCCGTCCTCGCGCACTTCGCCGTGCTCCGCGATCCAGCGGACGCGCCCGTCGGGGAGCACGACCCGGAACTCGTGGTCCATCTTGCCGCCGCTCTGCAGTGCCGCGGCCACGGACGCCTCCACGAAATCGCGGTCCTCCGGGTGCACCCGCCCGCGGAAGTCCTCATAGTGCGGCGACGGCTGGTCCTGCGGGACGCCGTAGAGCTGCCGCAGGTTGTCGTCGGCGACGATGGCGCGGTCGGCCACGGTCCACACCCAGGTGCCCATCCGCGCCGCGTCCACCGCGATTCGCAGCCGCTCCTCGCTGTCGAGCAGCGCCCGGGTCGCGCGGTCGCGCTCCCACCGGAGGCTCGCGGCGAGCAGGAGGCCCGTGGCCGCGACCAGCGCCAGGTAGCTTGCCACAGCGAGCAGAGTGCCGGTGGCGCTCCCCGGCACGAACGGAGTCCCGGCCTCGAAGGTGCGCCAGACGCTGACGGCCGACACCGTGAGCGTCATCGCCGCCGCCCCGCGCGCGCCGAAGCGCAGCGCGGCCCAGACCACGAACGGGAAGAGGAGGTAATGGTAGGGGATCTGGCGCAGGATCGAGTCGGCCGGCAGGAGTGCCAGCGCGATCTGCACCGCGGCGACCGTGCCGAGGCAGAGCAGCAGGCCCTCGAGAATGGCGCGACGGGCGGGGGCCGTGGACGGACGGTCGCTCCGCAGGAAGAGCGGTGCGACCACCAGCGCGCCCAGCAGGTCGCCGGCCCACCAGAGCCCGGCAGCGAGCGGCACCGCCCCGACCGGGATCAGGCCGTCGGCCCAGAGTACCGTGACCCCGATGACGGCCGCGAAGACGGCGCCCCCGGGGGCACCCACCAGCAGCAGCGCGCGGAGGTGGCGGGAATCGTCGAGCCGCGGGCGCGGCCCGGCGAGCCGCCGCAGGATGTGCGCGGCGACCAGGGCCTCGATGGTGCTGCCGGCCGCGATCGCGGCGGCGTCGAGCAGCGGCAGGCGGGCGGAGAGCAGGGCAAGGAGCGATCCCGCCGCAATGCCCGGCCAGTGCCGGGGTCCCAGCAGCACCAGCGCGCCGATGGCCACGCCCGTGGCCGGCCACACCAGCGAGACCACGCCGCCGAGCGAGGCGTACTGCAGTCCGATCCGCGCCGCCCCCAGATACACGATCGCGAGGGCAATTGTGCGCACCAGGTAACGCATGCGTTCTCCGCGGAGCAGGCAAAGCGTACGACCGGCAGACGAACGGACTCTGGACTGCCGGAAAGCTAACCTAGGCGGCGCCGTATGGGTCGTCCGGCAGGGCGACGACGGGGACGGGCCGGCGCGCCCCCGGCGGGCGCTCGGCCGCGACCCGCCGGCCGCGCGCCGCCCGGCCGAAGGCGAGCGGCTCATCCGGCCCGGCCCCGCGGGGCGCGGCCAGCGCGCGGCGCACGTCGTCCTCGCGGCGGCCCTCGACCAGCGCGCGCACCGTGTCCGCGGAAATGCCGCGGGCCAGCGCGCGGAGCTGACGCGCCACCGCATCGGCAAAGGGCAGCTCGGGCCCGGGCGGGAACCGTTCCACGCCCTCGCGCCCGCCCAGCACCGCCGGCCGGGGGAACCGGACGAAGATGGGGTGCGTGAAGTGCGGGTGGCGCAGCATCAGCTCGCCCTTGGGGAGTGTCGCGAGCTTGCCGCGGGTCGCCGCCGTCAGGGTGGCGTAGCCGGCCGTCGCCAGCTCATCGCCGTCCATGCGTCCGAAGACGGTCGTGCCGGCATTGCCCACCACGCGCCGCTGCACCTGGGAGCGGAACTGCTGCGCGGAGAAGAGGACCAGGCCGAGGTAGCGGCCGCGCTCCGACAGGTCGAGCAGCATCCGGCGCACGTAGGTCTCGGGCCCGTCCGCCGGGGCATACTTGTTGAGCTCGTCCACGAACACGATGACGTGGTCCACGCCGAGGTCGCGGCGCTCCAGGTGCTCGCGCAGCCGGGAGACGACGCGCGCGAAGACCAGGTCCTGGGCCAGCGGGTCGAGTCCGGCCACGTCGATCACCTGCACGCTCCGGTCGCGGAAGGCGCCCCACGGGAGGTCGTTGACGGCGCCGTCGTCGGTCACCAGGCCCTTGGACCGGGTGCTGATGTTGTTGAGGCGGTTGCGCACCTTGCGGATCGTGGCCACATGGTGGCTGCGCCAGATCTCCCCGCCGCGCGCCTGGCCCTCCAGGTGGGCAAAGATGGCGCGGAAGAACTCCTCGAGGTCGGCGAACGACTCCACCTGGAAGGGACGCGTCCGGAGCGCCGGATCTTGAAACTCGCGGCCGACCACGCGTTCCGCCAGGAAATCGATGAAGCCGTCCGCCTTGGCATCGACGTCGTCGCGGTTCATGACGACCTCGGCGAAGTCGAGCACCTCCCGGAGGCCCCAGACCAGCGGCTCGGTGTTGTCGGCGAGGTCGGGATGGGTGCGGAGGGTGTTCAGGTTGACGCCGTCGGGCCGGAGCGGCGCGAAGTACCGGACGTCGGCAAACGGCTCCGGCCGGAGCCCGAGGCGCTCGTAGAGCCGCAGGTCCTGGCCGGTCACCTCCCCCGGCTGGTCCAGGAAGCAGAGGTCCGGCCCCTTCACGTTGAAGCAGACGGCGCCGACGGTGCCCTTGTGCGCCGGGAATCGCTGGAAGATGCTGGCGAGCAGGAACTCCACGGCGCTCGTCTTGGTGGCCAGGCCGGAAACGCCGGAGATGTTGAGGTGCGCCGCCTCGGGGCCGAGCAGGAAGTCGCAGTCGAGGAACACCGGTGCTTCGAGTCCGGCCGCCGCGTAGACGCCGATCGGGATGCCGGTCGCCCCCTCGCCGGCGGTGTACGCGTCCATGCGAAGGGCCATTGCCACGTCGCCGTCCTCGGCGAGCCAGACCGGTCCGACGGGCACCGGCTGGAGCGGCTCGGGGGGATCGTGGCGCAGGACCGCGGCGAGGAAGACGGTCGGCGTGCTCGCGTCACCATAGGCCGCGCCGTCGGACACGACGGCGTGCACGGTGCGCCCGCCCGCGGCAACGCGCACGATGGCGCCGATGCCGACCGCGCTCGGGCCGGCCGTCCGGAAGTAGAACTGGTGGGGAGTGGAAGGCCTGACGTCGGTGGCGATGACCTCGCCGACCGGGGCGGGAGTCCTGGTGTCGCTCAATCGTCCTCGAACTCGGGGAACGGGGGCACGCCGGTCAGCCAGAATCCGGCAACCAGCCCCTGCTGGTCCACTTCGATGTAGAGATGGTCCGCCGCGCGCACCACCTCGACCGGCCGCGGCGCGCCGATGGCCAGGTGAAAGACGCTTTCGGCGCGGTCGGTGCGCACGCTCAGCTTGGTGTCGACCTCGAGCGAGGCGATGCCGGGCTTGGAGGGCCGGCGCGCCACCACCACGCGCCCCTCGGTGAGCTGGGCGGGCACCGCCAGCTCCGCGGCGGTCGCCACCTCGGGCCAGACGACGATGTCGATCCCGCAGATGACGCCGTCCGATACCTCGAGGACCGCGACCGAACCCTCGTCATCACCCAGCTCGACCGTGCCGGTGAGGCCGCCCACCTTGCGGCTCGCCTTGAACGACCCGGAGAGGATGTCGGTCTCGGGGTCCCAGCGCCACGCGACCGCCGGGAGCTTGCCCCCGAGCGGCTCGATGTGGGCGTCGATGCTCACGAGCGCGCCTCCGCCGGCACCCCGGCCAGCCGCTCGATGAAGCGCAGCACGCGCTCGAGCGCCGTCTCCAGCACCTTGTCGCCCACCGCGTAGCTGAGGCGCACCCAGCGATCGTCGCCGAACGCGGCCCCGGGCACGAGGGCGACCCCCTCCTCCTGCATGAGCTGCTCGCAGAAGCGGGCGCCGCCGATCGGCGCGCGCTCGCGGATGCCGTCCACGCGGAAGAAGAAGTAGAAGGCGCCGTGCGGCTCCACGAACTCGATGCCCGGCGCCGACGCGCGGAACCGCTCGACCAGGAAGTCGCGGCGGCGGCGGAAGGCGGCGACCATCCGCTCCACGTCGGCCTCGACCTTCTCGTCGCCGAAGGCGGTGGCGGCGGCCCACTGGGCGGGGTGGTTGGCACCGGTCGTGGTGTGGGACTGGAGCGCCGCCATCGCCTTGGCGAGGTGCGGCGGCGCGAGGGCCGCGCCGATGCGCCAGCCGGTCATCGCGTACGCCTTGCTCGCCCCGGCGATGATCACGGTCCGCTCCAGCAGCTCGTCCGGCAGGTCGAGCAGCGACGGGGCCGGGCCGTTGCCATAGTAGATGCGGCGGTAGATCTCATCGGAGATGATCCACACGTCGTGCTTCCGGGCCCACTCGGCGATGGCCCGGAGCTCCGCCAGGGTGTACACCGACCCGGTCGGGTTGCACGGCGAGCAGAGGATCAGCCCCTTGGTGAGCTTGGTATGGTGGCGGTCGAGGTCCTTCACGCTGACCTTGAGGCCCCATTCGATGTCTCCCGGCACCAGCACGGGCTCGGCCCGGCAGAGGTGCACGATCTGCGGATAGGAGACCCAGGCCGGCGCGGGGATCAGGACCCGGTCGTGAGGCCCGAAGAGGGAGAAGCAGGCATTGAAGAGCGACTGTTTCGACCCGGAGCTGACCACGACGTGGTCCGCATTGACGGGACGCCCGCCCGACAGGATGGAGAGCTGCCGGGCGATCGCCGTGCGGAGCTCGGGCACGCCGCTGTTGGGCGGGTACCGCGTCATCCCCTTCTGGATCGCCTGGATCCCGGCCTGCGACACCGCCGCCGGCGTGTCGAAGTCGGGCTCGCCGACGCTCAGGTCGTAGACGTCCTCCCCCGCGGCCTTCCGGCGCCTGGTCTCGTTGCTGATGGTGATCGTTTCCGAGGCCTTGAGGTGCTGAAGATTGATCGACAGCGGGTCGGGCATGGCGGCGGGGGATCAGGGAATCAGGGGCCGGGAACGCGGCTCGAGGGTTGTGCGAATACTACACAAGGCCACCGGGCGCGGCTAGCTTTGCGCCAGGTCGATCCGTGCTATTTGAGAATCGAGGGAATGGTGCCGGGATTCGAGGAGCTGGACGCGTTCGCGCGCGAGGCCGCGCCGACGGTCGCGCGGGGCAATAACCTGGTGGCGGTGACGCCGCCGTCGCCGTCCTACGCGGCCCCGCTGCTCGCGGCGCTCGCCGGCCGGATCACCGGGGGCCAGGGCGGGCTGCTGCTCGCGCCCGCCGCTGAGGTGGAGAGCTGGGGCGCGCTGCTCCATGGGCTGGCGCTGGACCCCGGGCTCGAGGTCCTGGTGGCCCGCGGCGAGGCCCGCGCCACGCGCCGGCTCCGCGAGGGCGGCCTTGCCCTGCTCATCGCCTCCCCCGAGACCGCCCTCGCCCTGCTCCGCCGCTCCGCGCTCAAGCCGGAGACGCTCGCCGCCGTGGTCCTCGCCTGGCCCGAACGGCTCGAGGACGGCGATACCCTCGCCCAGCTCATGCACGACCTTCCGCGCGACGCGCAGCGCATTGTCGTGACGGCGCTCGCCGACCGCGCGGCCGACCTGGTCGAGCGCTACGCACGCAAGGCGCTCACCATCGCCGTCCCGACGCCGGCCGCTCCCGAAACAACACCGGCTGGGACCGTGCGCACGGCGGCGGTCGCGTGGGAGCGGCGCGCGGGCGCGCTGGGCGAAATCGTCGAGCTGCTCGACCCTTCGAGCACCGTCGTCTGGGCGGCCGACCAGGGCTACGCCGACGCCATCGCGCGAGCGCTGCCTCTCGGCACTCCGGCCGTGCAGCTCGTCCATGGTGACGCGCCAACCGCGGACCTCATCATCGCCTTCGACCTTCCTACCGCCGGCCGCCTGGCGCAGCTCCGCCAGGCCGGATCCGTCGTCCTGCTCGTCCCCCCCGGCACCGAGCAGTACGCGGCGCGGCTCGCGCCCGCCCAGCGGCCGCTCCGGCTCCCCGGGACGCTCGAAGTCGCCACCCGCGAGGCCGCAACGCGGCGCAGCGCCATCGCGGACGCTATCGGAACGGGCGACCATGCGGCGGCGCTGCTGGCGCTGGCTCCGCTGTTCGAGCGGCACGATGCCACGGCCGTGGCCGCCGCGCTCTACTCGCTCTGGACGGCGAAGGGAGCACCGGCCGCGGCGGGGCGGGCCGGGTGGGCCGGCACGGGGCCGGGGCCGGCGGGCGGGGGGGGGCGGGGGGGGGGGGGGGTGGGGGTGGGGGG